>NZ_JBJQJP010000021.1:0-79876 GCF_046487365.1 Escherichia sp. WS1451 | reverse complement strand
CATCAATGACAAACTGCGCGGTTGCCTGGTGTTCAGCTATGACCGCAGCGGCTGGCTGACCAGCCGCACGGGTCAGATGTACGACCATGACCATTATTATTACGACAAAGCGGGCAACCTGCTGACGGATGAATATCAGGGAGCGGTGCCGGATAACCGCCTGCCGGGCTACGGGCGTGACCGTTACCGCTATAACGAATGGGGCGAACTGACAGAGCGCAGAGACCAGCAACTGGAGTGGAACGCGCAGGGCCAGTTAACGCGGGTCATCAGCAGCAACAGCGAGACGCGGTATCAGTATGATGCGCTGGGCAGGCGTATCAGCAAGGCGACATATGGCCGCCATACGGACCGGGGAGAACGAAGCCGGACGACGTTTGTGTGGGAAGGGTTCCGGCTGTTGCAGGAGACAACGTGGCAGGGAAAGCGGACATACCTGTACGACGCGGAACAGCCGTACACGCCAGTGGCGGCCATCACGGGGCGCGGAGAGAGTCAAAAAATCTGGTATTACCATACGGACCTGACGGGCACGGTGCAGGAGGTGACCGCGGCGGACGGGACGCTGGTGTGGGCAGGCTACCAGGCGGGATTTGGCGAAAACCGGGGCGACATCAGCAACAGCGGGGCGTACTTTGAGCAGCCGCTGCGGCTACCGGGGCAGTATTATGATGAAGAGACGGGGCTGCACTATAATCTGTTCAGGTATTATGCGCCGGAGTGCGGGAGGTTTATCAGCCAGGATCCGATTTCGATCCGTGGCGGGCTGAATCTTTACAGGTATGCACCTAATCCTTTAAGTTGGTTTGATCCTCTTGGTTTAAGTAAAACTCAAGATATGGTTAATGATGCCCATAGCCAGTTGGATGTGGGTTCTCAATCAAGAAAAACAACAGCAATAGGCGTCGATTCTGATGGGAATTATCATATAGCATCAAATAATGATACAGTGCCAAGATCTCAACGTGTTTGGGCAGAAAATAATGGTGTTAATGTTGTGAACGGTGTTGGTCATGCAGAGGAAACCATAATGAATAATGTATCTAATATTGAACATATAGATGCTTCCAGGCCGGTTTGCATTGATTGTGAAAATATGATGAAAAGCAAAGGAGTGACAACAGACACCTCAATGTCTGGTAAAAAAAGTAGAAATCGTATGGGGTCAGGAGATTGCTAATGGTTAGTATATTAAATGAATATGGGGAAGATTTCTTAAAAAAGGTGGTTGATTTCTCTCCAGAAAAAAAGTTAATGCTTGGGTTAATCTATATTAACAGACAAAAGAATCTTGTTTTGTTATTTGATAAGATTTATCACACTAAACTACATGATTTTTTTTGTGATTATATACAGTATGGGATTGATATTATAGTTGAAGGTAAGTCTATTATTATTGATACAAATGAGATATATTCTATAATACCTGATGCAGATGATTATTCAGAAAAAGAATGCTCTTATGTTCAAAATGCTTTATTGTCTCTGTATTATTTGTTCGAGTTTTACATAACGAAAGAGATTGATTTTTTTCAGCAATCATTAGACATGGTGTTGGAAAATGTAGATGTGATTTCTTATGGCAAAGATAAGGTATATGATGAGAGAAAAGTTTTCTCGCATGAAGTTCAGGTTTTAACGGATATTTCTGATAAAGTGAATTTATATTGGGGGAATTTGCATGATTTAGTTTGGAATGAAGATGAATTATCTCCATTATGATTTCTATTAGTAGGGAAATGTTATTACATACTTTTGAGTTGTCTTGACCAGATAGCGGAGGTCACGCTCACCCCTACGGAGGTAGGCGGATACGTTGTGTTTTGGATATGACCGCAGCGGCTTGCTGACCAGCCGCACGGGTCAGATGTACGACCATGACCATTATTATTACGACAAAGCGGGCAACCTGCTGACGGACGAGTATCAGGGAGCGGTGATCAGGGAAAGATCACGTAACGCTGCTCAGGGAAAGATCATCAGAAGTACACTTTTTGTACTAAGTAATTCGCATTTTATGTTTAAAAATTTAGATATTCCTCATTACCTGAAGCTGTTTTTTATTGCGTATACATGATCAAATACTCCTTACATAATTAAGGAGAACAAAATGGAACTTAAAAAATTGATGGGACATATTTCTATTATCCCCGATTACAGACAAGCCTGGAAAGTGGAACATAAATTGTCGGATATTCTACTGTTGACTATTTGTGCCGTTATTTCTGGTGCAGAAGGCTGGGAAGATATAGAGGATTTTGAGGAAACACATCTCGATTTTTTGAAGCAATATGGTGATTTTGAAAATGGTATTCCTGTTCACGATACCATTGCCAGAGTTGTATCCTGTATCAGTCCTGCAAAATTTCACGAGTGCTTTATTAACTGGATGCGTGACTGCCATTCTTCAGATGATAAAGGCGTCATTGCAATTGATGGAAAAACGCTCCGGCATTCTTATGACAAGAGCCGCCGCAGGGGAGCGATTCATGTCATTAGTGCGTTCTCAACAATGCACAGTCTGGTCATCGGACAGATCAAGACGGATGAGAAATCCAATG
The DNA here is from genome assembly GCF_046487365.1 of Escherichia sp. WS1451. Lineage (NCBI taxonomy): Bacteria > Pseudomonadati > Pseudomonadota > Gammaproteobacteria > Enterobacterales > Enterobacteriaceae > Escherichia > Escherichia sp. WS1451. Next base: position 77,315 of record NZ_JBJQJP010000021.1, on the reverse strand, counting down.
AGATCACAGCTATCCCAGAACTTCTTAACATGCTGGATATTAAAGGAAAAATTATCACAACTGATGCGATGGGTTGCCAGAAAGATATCGCAGAGAAGATACAAAAACAGGGCGGTGATTATTTATTCGCTGTAAAAGGAAACCAGGGGCGGCTAAATAAAGCCTTCGAGGAAAAATTTCCGCTGAAAGAATTAAATAATCCAGAGCATGACAGTTACGCAATGAGTGAAAAGAGTCACGGCAGAGAAGAAATCCGTCTTCATATTGTTTGCGATGTCCCTGATGAACTTATTGATTTCACGTTTGAATTGAAAGGACTGAAAAAATTATGCGTGGCAGCCTCCTTTCGGTCAATAATAGCAGAACAAAAGAAAGAGCCAGAAATGACGGTCAGATATTATATCAGTTCTGCTGATTTAACCGCAGAGAAGTTCGCCACAGCAATTCGAAACCACTGGCACGTGGAGAATAAGCTGCACTGGCGTCTGGACGTGGTAATGAATGAAGACGACTGCAAAATAAGAAGAGGAAATGCAGCAGAGTTATTTTCAGGGATACGGCACATCGCTATTAATATTTTGACGAATGATAAGGTATTCGAGCCAGGGTTAAGACGTAAGATGCGAAAAGCAGCCATGGACAGAAAGTATCTGGCGTCAGTCCTTGCGGGGAGCGGGCTTTCGTAATCTTTCCCTGGCCCTAAACACAACCCCCACTCACCACAACCTAAACTCATCCGCATCCTGCCATGCCGGAAACTTTTCTCTATATTCCCGCAATGCCATCATCGACAGCTCCGCATCAATGCGCGTTGCCTGATGCGCGTCGGCGGTGGCAATAATCTCGCCTTGTGGATTAATCACCCGGCTGTCACCGCGATAATGGCAGCCATTGCCATCGCTGCCGACGCGATTACATCCCGCCACATACGCCTGATTCTCAATCGCGCGGGCTGTCAGCAATGCCTGCCAGTGCAGAGAGCGCGGAGCAGGCCAGTTGGCGACGTACAGGGCGAGGTCATAATCGTTGAGATTGCGCGACCACACAGGAAAACGTAAGTCGTAGCACACCAGCGGCAAAATACGCCAGCCGCGCCATTCCACAATTACTCGCGCATTGCCCGCTTTATAATGCAGATGCTCATCTGCCATTCGGAACAGATGACGCTTATCATAAAAATGTACCGTGCCGCCCGGCTCAACCAGCAAAAAGCGGTTAACCGAACCAGACTCCGTTTGTAATGCAACACTGCCTGCAATCAGCGCATTGCACTGCTGCGCCTTAGCTGTCATCCAGTTCACTACGTCATCTTGTGCTAGCGACGAAGCTGCCGCTTCCATGGCAAAGCCGCTGGTAAACATCTCCGGTAGAACGATCACATCGCGCCCGGTAATACCTTCCAGTTGACGATCAAAATGGCGCAGGTTGGCAGGGCCATCCATCCACACCAGTGGTTGCTGCAAAAGCGTAATCTTCAAACCAGGCACGGTGTACAACTCCTTTATGCGAAGGGTTTTATAACTCTAACACCTTATCAGGCAGTTGCCTTAGCGCAGAATAAATTGATAACAAATGCTGATATTGGAAATATCTGATTTGCAAATTATCGTGTTATCGCCAGGCTTTAGGAGGTTAATAACATGGGCAGGATAAGCTCGGGAGGAATGATGTTTAAGGCAATAACGACAGTCGCCGCTCTGGTCATCGCCACCAGTGCAATGGCGCAGGATGATTTAACCATTAGCAGCCTTGCAAAGGGCGAAACCACCAAAGCTGCGTTTAATCAGATGGTGCAAGGGCATAAGCTGCCTGCCTGGGTGATGAAAGGCGGTACTTATACCCCTGCACAAACCGTAACGTTGGGAGATGAGACGTATCAGGTGATGAGCGCGTGCAAACCGCATGACTGTGGCTCGCAACGTATCGCTGTGATGTGGTCCGAGAAATCTAATCAGATGACGGGGCTGTTCTCGACCATTGATGAGAAAACGTCGCAAGAGAAACTCACCTGGTTGAATGTGAACGATGCGCTTTCTATTGATGGTAAAACGGTGCTGTTCGCGGCGTTGACCGGCAGCCTGGAAAACCATCCGGATGGCTTTAATTTTAAATAATTAGCGGATAAAGAAACGGAGCCTTTCGGCTCCGTTATTCAATTACGCGGCTTCAACTTTTCGCACTTTCTCCGGCAACTTTACCGGCTTCGTCGCCAGCTCTTCCGGATCAAAGTCATCAACATTAATACTGCGCAGACGGCTTTCTTCAGCTTTCACAAGAATAGCGGCTTCATCTTTATCAATCAGCCCCTTCGCCAGCGCGTTATGCGCCAGTTCATCCAGACGGGTAAACGGCAGGTTTTTACCCAGCTCTTTACAGATCCGCTGATGAATTGGGTCGGCGGCAATCACATCCACCAGCGCCTCTTCCAGTAAACCAACCGGGTTATGCTCGCTCGGCGTCAGGTACTGACCGCGACCAATACGTGAACGGGTGGCGTTCGGCACTTGTAAAATCTTCGCCACCTTATGATCCAGCTTATCAGAAGGTGCCAGATAATGACGTCCGGTCGGGAAGATCACCACATTCAGCAGCCCTGCAACCACGCGGCTCGGGAAGTTTTGCAGTAAATCATCCATCGCCTGTTCAGCCTGATACAGCGCATCCTGTACGCCCCAGTGCACCAGCGGCAGGTCGGCTTCATTACGGCCTTCGTCGTCATAACGCTTCAGAACGGCAGAGGCGAGGTAAAGCTGACTTAAAATATCCCCCAGACGTGCCGAGATGCGCTCGCGACGTTTCAGGCTGCCGCCCAGCACCGCCATCGAGACATCAGAAAGCAGGGCGAGGTTGGCGCTCAGGCGGTTAAGATGCTGATAGTAGCGTTTAGTGGCATCGCCGGTTGGCGTGCTGCTGGTTAAACCGCGCGTCAGGCCCAGCCAGAAGCTGCGAACTTTGTTGCTACCGACGTGACCGATATGTTTGAACAGCAGTTTATCGAACGCGTTAACGTCATTGTTCTTCGCCGCTTCCATCTCTTCCAGCACGTACGGATGGCAACGAATCGCCCCCTGGCCGAAGATCATCATACTGCGGGTCAGAATGTTGGCCCCTTCAACGGTGATGGCAATCGGTGCGCCCTGATAAGCACGGGCCAGGAAGTTGCTCTGCCCGAGCATAATGCCTTTGCCACCAGTGATATCCATCGCATCAATAATCGACTGCTGCCCACGGTGGGTACAGTGATACTTAACGATAGCCGACAGCACGGCAGGTTTTTCACCGAGCATAATGCCGTAGGTAATCAGCGATGCCGCAGCATCCATCACGTAGGCATTACCGGCAATACGCGCCAGCGGCTCTTCAATCCCTTCCATCTTACCGATAGAGATTTTGAACTGACGGCGAATGTGCGCATACGCGCCCGTTGCCAGTGCTACCGATTTCACGCCGCCGGTTGAGTTGGAAGGCAGGGTGATGCCGCGGCCTACCGAGAGGCACTCCACCAGCATCCGCCAGCCTTGCCCGGCCATTTTCGGCCCGCCGATGATGTAATCGATCGGCACGAAGACATCTTTACCGCGCGTCGGTCCGTTCTGGAACGGTACGTTCAGCGGGAAGTGGCGACGACCAATTTCCACGCCCGGCGTGGTGGTCGGGATCAGCGCACAGGTAATACCTAAATCTTCTGCACCGCCGAGTAATTTCTCCGGGTCGGAGAGTTTAAACGCTAGCCCAAGCACGGTCGCAATCGGTGCCAGCGTAATGTAACGCTTGTTCCAGGTCAGACGCATGCCCAGCACCTGCTGGCCCTGCCACTCGCCCATGCAGACAATCCCGGTATCCGGAATCGCGCCCGCATCGGAACCCGCTTCCGGGCTGGTCAGTGCAAAGCAAGGGATTTCCTGACCACGCGCCAGACGCGGCAGATAGTGATTTTTCTGCTCGTCAGTGCCGTAATGTTGCAGCAGCTCGCCCGGACCTAATGAGTTCGGCACGCCGACGGTAATCGCCAGGATCCCGCTCACGCCGGAGAGTTTTTGCAGCACGCGAGACTGGGCATAAGCCGAGAACTCCAGCCCGCCGTACTCTTTTTTGATGATCATAGCGAAGAAGCGATGCTCTTTAAGATACGCCCACAGCTCCGGCGGCAAATCCGCCAGCTCATGGGTAATCTGGAAATCATTCGCCATCCGGCAGGCTTCTTCTACCGGACCGTCGAGAAACGCTTGCTCTTCAGCGGTCAGGCGCGGCTGCGGATAGTTATGCAGCTTTTTCCAGTCCGGCTTGCCCTGGAACAAGTCGCCCTCCCACCAGGTGGTGCCCGCATCAATCGCTTCTTTCTCCGTGCGCGACATCGGCGGCATCACCTTACGGAAACCGCGAAATACCGGCACGGAAATCATCGACTTACGCATAGGCGCAAAGTTAAATGGCACGAGGATAATGGCCAGAGGCACCAGTACCCACGCCGACCACAGACCCGCAACGCCGAGGGCGGCTGTCCAGGCGAGCAAAATCAGACTGCTGATAAATAAGCTCACGCGGTGATAGAACAACGCGCCGAGCAGGACAACCGTAGCGAGAATACTCAAAATCATCATAACGAAAAGCCCCTTACTTGTAGGAGGTCTGACCACTTGTGATGATATGGTTGTAGTGGATGTGAAAACATTTAGCAATGTGTTTACAATATAATTACAACAAAGCTCACATTGTTGCTGTTTTTATCCGCACTTCAGGTCAAAAAGTCCTGGTCATAGCACCTGCCCGTACTTCTCGCTTTTGGCGGTATCCGGTACACTGCATTTTGTCTATTACATTTATGCTGAAGGATATCCTCATGTACCAGGATCTTATTCGTAATGAACTGAACGAAGCGGCGGAAACGCTGGCTAACTTTTTAAAAGATGACGCCAATATTCACGCCATTCAGCGCGCGGCGGTCCTGTTAGCAGACAGCTTTAAAGCCGGTGGCAAAGTGCTTTCCTGTGGCAACGGCGGCTCCCATTGCGACGCTATGCACTTTGCCGAAGAGTTGACCGGTCGCTACCGTGAAAACCGTCCGGGCTACCCGGCGATTGCCATTTCTGACGTTAGTCATATTTCCTGCGTCGGTAACGATTTTGGTTTCAATGATATTTTCTCCCGTTACGTTGAAGCGGTAGGTCGCGAAGGCGATGTACTGCTGGGGATCTCCACCTCCGGTAACTCTGCAAACGTGATCAAAGCGATCGCGGCGGCGCGTGAGAAGGGGATGAAAGTGATCACCCTGACCGGTAAAGACGGCGGTAAAATGGCTGGCACAGCGGATATCGAAATTCGCGTACCGCACTTTGGTTATGCCGACCGCATTCAGGAGATCCACATTAAAGTGATCCATATCCTGATCCAGTTAATTGAAAAAGAGATGGTTAAGTAAGGTCTTTTCTCCCTTTCAGGGAGAGGGCCGGGGTGAGGGTAACAGCCTGAACCTTTGTACTTTTTAATCAATCTTCGCCGGGGGCCATGCGCTCCCGCTGTTGTGGAGGTTACCCATGTGCGAATTGCTCGGGATGAGCGCCAACGTCCCTACCGATATCTGCTTTAGTTTCACCGGACTTGTACAGCGTGGTGGTGGAACCGGGCCACATAAAGATGGCTGGGGCATCACCTTTTACGAAGGTAAAGGCTGTCGCACATTTAAAGATCCACAACCCAGCTTTAATTCCCCCATCGCCAAACTTGTCCAGGACTACCCGATAAAATCCTGTTCGGTTGTGGCTCATATTCGCCAGGCCAATCGGGGCGAGGTGGCGCTGGAAAATACTCACCCGTTTACCCGCGAGTTATGGGGACGTAACTGGACTTATGCCCATAACGGGCAACTGACGGGGTACAAATCACTGGAAACCGGCAACTTCCGCCCGGTCGGTGAAACCGACAGCGAAAAAGCCTTTTGCTGGCTCCTGCATAAATTAACGCAGCGTTACCCGCGCACACCGGGCAACATGGCGGCAGTGTTTAAATATATCGCCTCACTGGCGGATGAACTGCGGCAGAAGGGCGTTTTCAACATGCTGCTTTCTGACGGGCGCTATGTAATGGCGTATTGCTCGACTAATTTACACTGGATCACCCGCCGCGCGCCGTTTGGCGTGGCAACGTTGCTGGATCAGGATGTGGAAATCGACTTCAGCTCGCAGACCACACCGAATGATGTGGTCACGGTGATTGCAACACAGCCGCTGACGGGCAATGAAACCTGGCAAAAGATTATGCCAGGCGAATGGCGCTTATTTTGCCTCGGGGAGCGTGTAGTTTGATGCCAGCTGTGGCTGCACAACTTCGTGGCTTAACGGCTTGCTGACCACGTAACGGCCATTGACCACAGAAACGGTCGGTGGCTTACGGGTTTGCTCAAAGTAGTCGTAGCCCGGCTTCAGTTGCTCCCAGAAGTCCTTAAAGTTGGAATATTTATGGCGCTTCATATTGGCGTCGGTCATGCGGAACGGGTAAATACTCACTTGCACGCTCGGCTGACCAAAAACCAGCGCACCAGTAACGAACTGGAAGATCTCATCAATACCCTGATTGGTCATCGCGTAGCAGCCGATGGAAACACAATCGCCGTGGATCATCAGATATTTCCCTTCATAACCATGTGCACGGTCATAGGCATTGGGGAATCCAATATTAATCGCTTTGTAGTAACGGCTGTCTGGTTTTAACTGATTACGCTGGACGCTATAAAACCCTTCCGGGCTTTTGAAATCGCCCTGACGCTGTTTTGGCCCTAAGCCGCCGGAATATTTACAGATTTTATAGCTGTCGAGCAGTTGATATTGCTCGCCCATTTTGACGTAGAGATCGAGCGTACGTTCTTCCTTGAAGATCTGGATGTAGACAGGGGATCCCATCAACTGCTGCTTATACTCTTTGCTCACTGGCGTGGTCGAGCTACTGCTGCCCAGCAAACCGGCAAACGAAACGCACGGGATCAACAACATCGCAAGAATTAATGCGATTTTACGCATACTGCTTATTCCTTGATAAAACGGTTACACACGCCAGGACGGCAAAATGGATCCCAAATCGGAATAGTCTGGATTGGGAAGGCTCACATTATCACCAAAAGAGTTTTACGCAAGCCTGTCGGCGCAGGGTTTACAAATTTCATCGGCAGCGGGCTTTACCCAAAGAGCGCCGCGTGAGTTCCAGTTCTCTCAAATCGTAAAAGTTTATCGGTAAGTTTGTAAATCAGGATCCAGTCCGGTTCGACATGAGCATCGCGATAACCTTTCCATGAACCTTGCAGCGGGTGGTCTTTATAAACAGCTGGAAGCAGTAAAGTATTATTGATAAGAAGCGTCATAAGATATTTCAATTTATTCATATCCTTATGACGCTTTTGTGCAAGTTTTACATCCTTTGAAAATTGTCCCGAGTATTCAATATCCCTTTGAATCATATTTAAATTCCTAATTTATCAAATAAATCATCGGCGTCTTTGGCCTTATGAACACCAACGCCAGCTTCGCTGTTTTTGATTGATTGAATAGTTAATTGATTAGGCTCGCGTAAATCAAACGGCAATGCCTTTTCACGCGCGACTTTTGTGAGGGTTATGCGAACCAGGTCAGAGATGGTCAGCCCCATCCCGGCCAGTACGTCCGCCGCCTGATTCTTCAGATCTTCATCGATTCGGGCGCGAACAAACGCGTTAGCAGCCATTGGGGTATCTCCTGTGCTGTATATTTATTCAGCTTGAATTGTAGCTCAAATGAGCAACAGCGACAATCTATGAGTAATTTAATAAACGGATGTTTTTACATAATTAACTGAAATATATTTATTAATTTTATAATAATGGTTTATTAAGTTTGTTCAGGTACGGGCCGGGATACACTGCAACATCAATGCATGACCAGCCATTATTGAGTATGTCCTTGCCGTCGATTCCCTCTTTTGTGTTGTCGGGATTATTGTTGCTTTGCTTGCCGTTTTCTTCATTTGCCAGCGCCACCACATCACATATCTCTTTCAGCTACGCCGCCCGCCAGCGGATGCAAAACCGTGCGCGTTTATTAAAACAGTACCAAACTCATCTGAAAAAGCAGGCCAGCTATATTGTGGAAGGCAATGCCGAAAGCAGAAAGGCGCTGCGCCAGCACAACCGCGAACAGATAAAACAGCATCCAGAATGGTTTCCTGCGCCGCTCAAGGCGAGTGACAGACGCTGGCAGGCGCTGGCGGAAAACAACCACTTTTTAAGCAGCGATCACCTGCATAACATCACCGAAGTGGCGATTCACCGCCTGGAGCAGCAGCTTGGCAAGCCTTATGTCTGGGGCGGCACGCGGCCCGATAAAGGCTTCGACTGTAGCGGGTTGGTTTTTTATGCCTACAACAAGATCCTTGAGGCGAAGCTCCCGCGCACAGCCAATGAGATGTATCACTACCATCGGGCAACGATTGTGGCGAACAACGACCTGCGCCGGGGAGATTTGCTGTTTTTCCATATTCACAGCCGCGAGATAGCCGATCATATGGGGGTGTATCTGGGAGACGGTCAGTTTATCGAGTCACCACGTACCGGCGAAACCATTCGGATAAGCCGGTTAGCTGAACCTTTCTGGCAGGATCATTTTTTAGGCGCGCGGCGGATTTTGACGGAAGAGACGATTTTGTAGGACGGAGAGGGCGTTCACGCCGGATTCGGCAATTGTGCACCGATGCCTGATGCGACGCTGGCGCGTCTTATCATGCCTACAAATCTGTGCGTTTATGCGAGCCGCTTTCCCGTTATTCCATCACCTCATTGCCGACCTTTCCTTTTCTTCTTACCGTTGAGAAAAAGGAGTCGCCATGTCTGAATATCGTCGTTATTACATCAAAGGGGGAACCTGGTTTTTCACGGTTAACCTACGAAATCGTCGAAGCCATCTTCTGACCGCTCAGTTCCAGATGCTCCGTAAAGTCATTATTAACGTTAAGCGAGCCAGACCTTTTGAAATTAACGCCTGGGTAGTTTTGCCGGAGCATATGCACTGTATCTGGACATTACCCGAAAGCGATGATGATTTTTCCTCTCGCTGGCGGGAGATTAAAAAACAGTTCACCCATGCTTGTGGATTGCAAAATATCTGGCAACCGCGTTTTTGGGAGCACGCCATCCGCAATACCAAAGACTATCGCCATCATGTTGATTATATTTATATAAATCCAGTAAAACATGGCTGGGTAAAGCAAGTGAGTGATTGGCCATTCTCAACGTTTCATCGCGATGTCGCGAAGGGGTTATATCCCATCGATTGGGCGGGGGACGTAACGGATTTTAGTGCCGGGGAGCGTATCATTGTATAATTGCGCGCCGATGCCGGATGCGCTTACGCTTATCCGGCCTACAAATCTGTGCTTTAACAGTAGGCCGGATAAGGCGTTCACGCCGCATCCGGCGGTTGTGCGCAGATGCCGGATACCTACATCAACGCCCCCATAATCTTCAACTCCAGCTCGTCCGGCACTTCGTTATACGACAGCACATGCAGCCCCGGCGCAAACAATCTCGCATAGCGCGCCAGCAAAGGGCGCAACTGCGGTGGCACCAGCAGCACAGGGTCTTTCCCCGCCGCTTTCATCTGCTCCTTCACCTGCGGCATCGTACTCTGGAACTGGTTGAGCATATTCGGGTCTACCGGCACGCTGTCGAGCATCACTTTGCCGGCCTGTTGCGCCTGATTCACCACGTTGGTCAGCAGATTTTCCAGCTCATTATTCAGCGTATACACCGTCAGCTCCTGCTTGCGAACGAACGGATGGGTGATACTGCGCCGCAGCGCCAGGCGCACATCGGCCGCCAGCAGGATATGATCTTTAGTCACCGCACTACTGGCGACCAGCACGGTGGCGATGGTGACGATATCGCGCAGGGAAACGCCTTCGGTCAGCAGCGCGCGATACACTTTCAGCAACTGGCTGTAATTGAGCGCCGCGCTTAAGTCTTCCGCCAGTCGCGGTGCCATCGACGACAAACGATTATGCAACTGCGTAATATCGTCATAGTTAAATAAATCAGGAATATAGCTGCGCACAATCTTATTTACATGGGTAGCAATCACGCTGGCGCTGTCGATCACCTGATACCCCATATTCAGCGCCTTCGCTTTCTGCGCAGGCTGAATCCAGGTGACCGGCATCCCATATGCCGGGTCATTCCCCAGTACGCCGTCAATCTCGCCGTAGGTTTCGCTGGAGGGCAGGGCCATCAGTTTATCCGCCGGAATATCCGCTTCATCAGCCTTAATGCCGTTGATGAAAATGGCGTACTGGCTGGGCTTGAGACGGAAGTTTTCCCGAATACGGATCTCCGGCAGCAGCACGCCGTTACCGTCGGATATCACCTGCCGCACGCCGCGAATCCGCTGGGTGAGCGGGTTACCTTGGGCTTTATCGACCAGCGCCACCAGCTTGTAGCCGAGACTTAAGCTGATAGGCTCGATCAGCGGAATGGTTTCCCAACTGACCTGTTGCTCGCTGGTTTCGGTGATGGTGCGGGTCAGTGTTTCGAGGCTTTTCTCTTCCGCCTCCGCCGCCTGCGGGCGTTTGCTCATCCGCCAGCCGGTAAAGCCAAGCAGGGCGCTGAACAGCAAAAATGGCAGATGCGGCATCCCCGGCACCACCGCCAGCACAAACATGATCCCGGTGGCGGTGTAGAGCACCGACGGGCTTGCCAGCAGCTGGTGGCGCACGTCATGGGCGATATCGCCGTTGTCGCTGACGCGGGTGACGATAATTGCCGCCGCGGTGGAGAGCAGCAGGGACGGGATCTGCGCCACCAGCCCGTCGCCGATGGTCATCAGCACATATTGCTGGAAGGCGGCGTCGGCGCTCAGGTTGTATTTGAAGATGCCGATACAGACGCCGCCGATCAGGTTGATCGCCAGAATCATCATCCCGGCGATGGCATCGCCGCGCACAAACTTCGATGCCCCGTCCATCGCGCCGTAGAAATCGGCCTCGCTGGCAACATCTTTACGCCGTGTTTGCGCCTGCGCCTGGTTGATCAACCCGGCGTTAAGATCGGCGTCAATCGCCATCTGCTTACCGGGCATCGCGTCCAGGGTAAAGCGGGCAGAAACCTCGGAAATACGCTCGGCCCCTTTGGTGACGACGATAAAGTTGATGATCATCAGGATGATAAACACCACAAAGCCGACGACAAAGTTGCCGCCAATCACCACCTGACCAAACGACTCAATCACCTTACCCGCCGCGCCCGCACCGAGATGTCCGTGCAACAGCACCACGCGCGTAGAGGCGACGTTGAGCGTCAGGCGCATTAAAGTGGTGATCAGCAAAATGGTCGGGAACAGGCTGAATTCCAGCGGTCGTTTCGCCGACACCGCCACCAGCAGCACCATCACCGCCAGCACAATGTTGAAGGTGAACAGAATATCCAGCAGCGCAGGCGGCAGCGGCAGAATAACCATCGCCAGAATACAAAGTATAACCAGCGGTACGCCGAGATTACCGCCGCGCAGCAGCGCGAGGAACGATTTAGTTGTTTTCGCCATCCAGTTTAAGCACCTCTTTGGGAATGGAAATATGTCTGTTCAGAGCCGGGCGCGGCTGTGCGCCCTCGCGCCAGTGTTTCATTTGTAGGACGTAGGTCAGAACGTGGGCGATGGCCCGGTAAAGCTGAAACGGAATTTGTTGGTTCACCTGCGTGGTGTAGTAAACCGAGCGCGCCAGCCGCGGGAACTCGACCACTTCCACCTGATTCTCAGCGGCGACCTGGCGAATATAGAGGGCGATTTCATCGGTGCCTTTTGCCACCACAAACGGCGCGGCGGCGCGAGACTGGTCATACTGCAACGCCACGGCGTAGTGGGTCGGGTTGGTGATCACCACGTTGGCTTTCGGCACCACTTTGCGGATTTGCCCCATCGCCAGCTGCCGTTGCAGCCGTCGCACGCGCGTCTTCACTTCCGGCTTGCCTTCCTGATTTTTGTACTCTTCTTTCAGCTCCTGCTTGGTCATCTTCAGCCCTTTGGTAAACAGGGCTTTCGCCAGCGGCACGTCGATAAGCGCAAAGAAGATAAACAGGATGACAAAGTTGCGCATCACGCTGGCGTAGAGCGACAAACCCTCATTCATCGCCAGTTTGAACGGCAGCGCTTGCAGGCCGAGGAAGGCGGCAAAGTTATTGCGCAGGCTAATCCACAGCATCACCAGCACCACCACCGACTTCGCCGTCATCTTTCCCGTTTCCGCCAGATGTTCACTGGAAAACAGCCGCCCAATCCCTTTTAACGGGCTAATTTTGCTGAAATCAGGGAGGATTTTTTTCGGCAGAAACAGCCAGCCGCCAGGCACCAGCGAGGAGAGCAGTGCGGCGGCGGGCATCGGCAGCAAGGTAAGAATAAACTTGCCGAGAATTAACAGGTGATGGCGCAGAAACTGGCCGATCACATCCGGGTTATTAATCTCCTGCGCGTACTGATGCACGCTGATAAAACTCTCACGCACAAAATCGGCATACCACGGGAAGCTGCTGGAGATCACCACAAACGCCGCAAACAGGCTCGCCGCCAGCCCCATATCCTTCGAGCGCGGCAGTTGCCCCTCTTCACGCGCTTTACGCAGCTTTTGCGCCGAGGGTTTCTCTGTTTTTTCTTCGCTGCTGCTATCCGCCATAGTGACCTTTCAGCGCGTCGAGTTGCTGCAACACAAAATTCGCCAGATGCAGATAGTGATCCGGCAGGTTGTAGAGCAGGGTGGCGAAGCAAACCAGCCCCGCCAGCATGTTGATGGGAAAGCCGAGCGAAAAAAGGTTCAGCGGCGGCGCAATGCGGTTAAGCAGGCCAAAGCAGCCCTGCACAATCAGCATGATAAAAGTGGTCGGCAGCGCCAGCAGTGATGCGGACGCCAGCACCCAGCTAAAGGCCAGCGCGATGGTGCGCAGGGTTTGCGGATGCAGCGCGTTGCCAATCGGCCAGTAGGTGAAGCCCTTATACAGCACGCTTACCAGCAGCAGATGCCCGTCCATGGCAAAAAACAGCAGGATCGCGTAGACGTTAATTAATTCCGCCAGCACGGTGGTCGATGCGCCGCTGCTTGGGTCGTTCATCACCGCCATGCTCATCCCCATATTGAACGAGAGAATTTGCCCGGCGAGTTGCAGCGCCAGAAACAGAAACTGAAACATCAATCCGAATAACATGCCCCATAAAATTTGCTCCACCGTCAGGATCAGACTGTTGAGCGATAGCAGATCGTGGGGAATGGGATGCGGAATTAACGGCGTGATGATGATTGCCAGCGCCAGCGACAAAATAATCCGCACACGCACGGTCAGGGCGCTGTTATCCAGCACCGGCACATAGCGCAGAAACGCCATAATGCGCACGAAGGGAAACCACAGCCCCAGCGCCAAATCCGTCAGTTGCGTAACGTCGCTTGTGCGCATCTTAATGCACCAGCAGGGCGGCCTGACTAAACAGATGAATGCAGAGATCATGCAACTGGATAATCATCCATTTGCCGCACACCCCCAGCACCACCAGCGTGACAATCAGCCTTGGCAAAAAGCTCAGGGTCTGTTCGTTAATCTGCGTCACCGCCTGGAACACGCTCACCAGCAGGCCGACCAGTAAACTCGGCACCACCAGTACCGAAACCAGCAAAATCACTACTTTAATACCGCTGGCGACAATGTCGGCGGCTACGTCTACGGTCAACATAATCAGCCCAGCCCCAGCCCGCGAATGCTGGTGGTGAGCGTGCCGATGGTCAGCGACCAGCCGTCAATCAGCACAAACAGCATCAGTTTAAAGGGCAGCGAAACAATCAGCGGCGACAGCATCATCATCCCCATCGCCATCAGTACGCTGGCGACAATCAGGTCGATAACCAGAAACGGGATGTAAATCATAAAGCCAATCTGGAAAGCGGTTTTCAGCTCGCTCAGTACATAGGCGGGCACCACGATGGAGAGATCCTGGTCGGCGGCATTGCCCTTCGCGCCGCCGATGGTCATGATTTGCGCCATCGCTTTTTTGTCGGTCTGCGCCAGCATAAAGCGTTTTAGCGGCGTCGCGGCGGTGCTTAACGCATCGGTCAGGGTAATCTGATCGTTTTCAAACGGCACTACCGCGTGGTCGTAAATATTGAGCCAGATGGGGCGCATTACCAGCAGGGTGAGTGAGAGCGCAATACCTATCAGAATGCGGTTCGGCGGCGTTTGTTGCAGCCCCAGCGCCTGGCGCAGCAGCGACAGCACGATAATAAAGCGCGTAAAGCAGGTCATCATCAGCACCATCGTCGGCAGCAAACCGACGAGGGTCATCAGAATCAGTACCTGAATTTTGACGCTGTACTCCTGAGTGTTGCCGTGGGTCACCACGTTAAGTAGCGCAATATCGCCACCCTGGGCCAACGCCAGCGGCGCAAGCGCCAGCAGCCCAAGGCCCAGCGCCAGTTGAGTGCGGCGTTTCATGGTGCCAGGTCGTTGATATCGCGGGTGTTAAACTCCAGCACGCGCAGGCCGTACTTCTCGTTGACCACCACCACTTCCGCTTTGCCCAGCAGGATATTGTTCACTTTGATATCCAGCGGCTCCCCGGCGAGCTTATCCAGCTCAATCACCGTGTCGTCGTCGATGTTAAGCAGGTCGGCTAACATAATTTCCACCGACGACACTTCCAGCGTTAAGGTCACCGGAATGCGTTTCAGCAGCGTCATCGAGTCGGAAAAGCGGTCTTCCAGGCGGGTGACCAGCGTTTCGGCGTCGGCGGATTTCGTGACAGGCGCAACTTCATCGGCGAGGCCAAAATCCCCGGCTAAAATATCGTCTTGTTTACTCATGGCTATTCTCATTCTTGCCCGCCAGCTCCGACAAAAACAGTTTGTCTTTGTCTTCCACAATCAGGGCGCTAAATAATTCAGATTGCCCAATCGCCACCGGGAACGTTTCTCCCAGCGAGATGGGTAAAATATCCCCGGCTTTTATCTGCGCCAGATCGGCGACATTCATCGATAGCTCGGCGATTTTGACGTTCAGGGTCAGCGGCAGGGAGCGGATGATTTCTTTAATCAGGGCCGGTTTATTAACGGATTTCGCCACCTGCTGCGGTTTACTGTGCTCGCTGTGGCGGATCAGATTCAAAATAAAATCGGTGTGGGCGTCGTCGAGCAAAATACGAAAACTGCTCTCTTCATCGCCCGCAAGGGTAAAGGTTAATTGATACGCCCAGTGGGTAATCACCGTGCTGCTGTCCAGTTTTAATTTCAGCGCAATACCGGAGGTTTGCAGATTAAATATCAGCGTGCAGATATCCAGCGCGAGTCGGTTTTTTAAACGAGTTTCCGTTTTGGTCGGTAATCCATTGTGTGATTTCGCTTCTTCAAGAGACGATTCCAGACCATAAAAATTGCCCAGCAGCATTAACAATAAGGAGCGATCAATATCAAACGCCAGATGCCCGACCTGGGAAACCATCAGCTCGGCATTTTTATTAATAATATCCATTTCGCAGCCAATCTTTTTTAGGGTGATATTGCTGCGATGCTTTTTGAGAAAGTAGCTGCCAAGATGCGAATCAATTACGTCAAAATTCCCCGTAAACAGGGTCGGCAGGCGATGGTAGGGGCGTCCAAGCCGATTACCTTCTAATTTAAAGATGCCTGGCGTTTTACTGTACTTCAGCATGGCTTACTTTCTCTGCTGTAATGGTATGGGCGTTTCTGTGCACGCAAATCCGGCTGTGACACAAGGTGAGGTATTAAATAGAGGGGGAGTGAAAGGGGCAAATTATTA
This sequence comes from Escherichia sp. WS1451, assembly GCF_046487365.1. Classification (NCBI taxonomy): domain Bacteria; kingdom Pseudomonadati; phylum Pseudomonadota; class Gammaproteobacteria; order Enterobacterales; family Enterobacteriaceae; genus Escherichia; species Escherichia sp. WS1451. Next base: position 61,519 of record NZ_JBJQJP010000021.1, on the reverse strand, counting down.
ATAGGGTGAAAAAATAATTAAATTATTAACGGGCGAGATATCGGGCATCGTCATAAAACATTGCACAAACTGTAGGCCTGATAAGACGCGCAGCGTCGCATCAGGCATCGGCACGCAATTGCCGGATGCGGCGTAAACGCCTTATCCGGCCTACATTGCTAACTGGTTGTTTATAAACAAATAATATTTTTATTATCGTTTAATTCGAACTTGTTAATCCCACCGGTGATACGCTTCAGAACATCCTGTTTTCTGTCGCTACTGATATCGTTCACCCTATGTCTGAACTTATTGCAACTGCCGCTTCCAGCATTAACGCTTTTACTCTGGCAAAGCGTGTCGCCGCCTTTAACGTACCGGTGCTCATTCAGGGCGAAACCGGCGCGGGGAAAGAGTGCGTGGCGAAATATATTCACACCGTAGCCTTTGGTGAAAATGATAACGCGCCCTATATCGGCGTGAACTGTGCGGCGATCCCGGAAAATATGCTGGAAGCGACCTTATTTGGCTACGACAAAGGCGCATTTACCGGCGCAATTGCCAGCGTGCCAGGAAAAATGGAGCTGGCGAATAACGGCACCTTATTGCTCGATGAAATTGGTGAAATGCCGCTGGCGTTACAGGCCAAAATATTACGCGTTTTGCAGGAACAACAGGTTGAGCGATTAGGCAGCAACCGACAAATCAAACTCAATTTTCGCCTGATTGCCTGCACCAATAAAAACCTTGAACAGGAAGTTGCCACCGGGCGTTTTCGTGAAGATCTCTATTATCGTCTGGCGGTGATTCCTATTACCATGCCGCCGCTGCGTGAACGTCTGAACGATATTATTCCGCTGGCAGAGTCATTTATTAAAAAATACTCCACGGTGCTGGTGAAAAATATCACCCTGTCGGAATCTACCCGCCGGGCGCTGCTCAATTACCGCTGGCCCGGCAACGTGCGCCAGCTCGAAAACGCCATTCAGCGTGGAATGATTTTAAATCGCGACGGCGTGATTTTCCCGGATGCCTTAGGCCTGCCGGAAACGGACGTTGCTGACCACAGCGAACTGCAATGGCCTGTTCAGCCCGCCGTCCACATTGCCGAAACCAGCGATTTGGGCCAGCACGGACGAAGCGCGCAATATCAATATATCGCCGACCTGATGCGTAAATATCAGGGCAACCGCAGCAAAATCGCCGACCTGTTAGGCATTACCCCGCGCGCACTGCGCTATCGACTGGCCTCCATGCGCAAGCAAGGTATCGAAGTTTTCTCCTGACCCGGAAGTTAAAAATGAGCATTACCACAATCAACAGCACCATGCAGGCGCAAATCATGCAGGACGTGCAGCGGATGCAGGCCAACGCCCAGGCACCGGTGCTACCCGCCATGACCTTCAGTTCCACCGACCCGGACGTGTCGTTTAATCGCATTATGTCCGGCGCACTCGGTCACGTTGACCAGTTCCAGCAGGTGGCGGAGCAGCAGCAAACGGCTGTCGACACGGGCAAAAGTGATGACCTCGCCGGGGCGATGATCGCCAGCCAGCAGGCGTCGCTCTCGTTCTCCGCGCTGGTGCAGGTGCGCAACAAAATCGCCACCGGATTTAACGATCTGATGAGTATGTCGATCTAACCCTATGAATGCACAAATAAAGAAGTTAACCCAGGCGTTTCCGGCGTTTCGACTGCGTCTTGCAGATAACAAACGCTGGGCGTTGATGGCGGGAGTGGGGCTTGCCGTTGCGGCAACGGCGATTATCGTCAGCGTGCTGTGGACGGGGAATCGCGGCTACGTCTCGCTCTACGGACGCCAGGAAAATCTGCCCGTGTCGCAAATTGTCACCGTGCTGGACGGCGAAAAGCTCACCTACCGCATCGACCCGCAAAGCGGGCAGATTCTGGTGCCGGAAGACGAACTGTCGAAAACGCGCATGACCCTTGCCGCGAAAGGCGTGCAGGCGATATTGCCCAGCGGCTACGAGCTCATGGACAAAGACGAAGTGCTCGGCAGCAGTCAGTTCGTGCAGAACGTGCGCTATAAACGCAGCCTCGAAGGGGAGCTGGCGCAGAGCATTATGTCGCTGGACGCGGTGGAGAGTGCGCGGGTGCATCTGGCGCTCAACGAAGAAAGCTCGTTTGTGGTCAGCGATGCGCCGCAAAACAGTGCCTCGGTGGTGGTGCGTCTGCATTATGGCGCGAAGCTGAATATGGACCAGGTGAACGCCATTGTGCATCTGGTGTCCGGCAGTATTCCGGGGCTACAGGCCAGCAAAGTCAGCGTGGTCGATCAAGCGGGAAATCTACTGACCGACGGCATTGGCGCGGGCGAGGCAGTCTCTGCCGCTACCCGTAAACGCGATCAGATCCTCAAAGATATCCAGGACAAAACCCGCGCCAGCGTGGCGAACGTGCTGGATTCGCTGGTTGGCACGGAGAATTACCGCGTCAGCGTGATGCCGGATCTCGATCTCAGCACCATCGACGAAACCCAGGAACACTACGGCGACGCACCGAAAATAAACCGCGAAGAGAGCGTGCTGGACAGCGACACCAATCAGGTGGCGATGGGCGTGCCCGGTTCGCTTAGCAACCGCCCGCCGATTGCAGCGAATCAGATGACCAACGGTACGGAAGAAAACCGCTCGCCGGAAGCGTTATCCAAACACAGCGAAAGCAAGCGCGATTACTCTTACGACCGCAGCGTCCAGCATATTCAGCATCCCGGCTTTGCGGTGAAACGCCTTAACGTGGCGGTGGTGCTCAATCAAAACGCTCCGGCGCTGAAAAACTGGAAGCCGGAGCAGACCACGCAACTGACCGCGTTGCTGAACAATGCCGCCGGGATCGACGTCCAGCGCGGTGACAATCTCACCTTATCGCTGCTTAACTTTGTGCCGCAGGCGGTGCCGGTCGAACCAATTATTCCGCTGTGGAAAGACGACAGCGTGCTGGCCTGGGTGCGGCTGATTGGCTGCGGCCTGCTGGCGCTGTTGTTGCTGTTCTTTGTGGTGCGCCCGGTAATGAAACGGCTGACGGCGGTACGTGCACCGGTTATCACACCAGAACCGGAAGCCGTCAGCGAACCGTGGATCGCCATGCCGGAAGAGGAGCGCAAAAACGTCGATCTGCCGTCGCTACCCGGCGATGACAGCCTGCCTTCGCAGAGTTCCGGCCTCGAAGTAAAACTCGAGTTCCTGCAAAAACTGGCCATGAGCGACACCGATCGCGTAGCCGAAGTTCTCAGACAATGGATCACCAGCAATGAGCGAATTGACAACAAATAAGAGCAACAGCTACCTGGAACAGGCGGCGATCCTGCTACTGTGCCTTGGCGAAGAAGCGGCGGCGACGGTGATGCAAAAACTCAGCCGCGAAGAAGTGGTGCGCCTGAGCGAAAACATGGCGCGGCTTTCCGGTGTCAAAACCAGCATGGCGCGCAAAGTGATCAACAACTTCTTTGATGAGTTCCGCGAACAGAGCGGGATCAACGGCGCGTCGCGATCTATGTTGCAGGGCATTCTCAACAAAGCGCTAGGCACCGAGATCGCCAGCAGCGTGATCAACGGCATCTACGGCGATGAGATCCGCTCGCGGATGGCGCGCCTGCAATGGGTGGAACCACGCCAGCTGGCGATGCTGATCTCCGAAGAACATCTGCAATTGCAGGCGGTGTTCCTCGCGTTTCTGACGCCGGAAATCTCGGCAGCGGTGCTCTCGTATCTCAATGAATCGGTGCAAAACGAAATTCTCTATCGGGTGGCGAAACTCAACGACGTCAACCGCGACGTGGTGGATGAACTGGACAGGCTGATCGAACGCGGCCTGTCGGTGCTTTCGGAACACGGTTCGAAGGTGAAAGGCATCAAACAGGCGGCGGATATCGTCAACCGCTTCCAGGGCAACCAGCAGGTGATCCTCGACCAGATGCGCGAGCGCGACGAAGACGTGCTGGAGCAGCTTCAGGATGAGATGTACGACTTCTTTATCCTCAGCCGCCAGAACGAAGAGGTGCGTCGACGTCTGCTCGACGAAGTACCGATGGAAGACTGGGCGGTAGCGCTGAAAGGCACCGAAGCCCTGTTGCGCCGTTCCATTTACGCGGTGATGCCAAAACGTCAGGCGCAGCAACTGGAAGCGATCACCGCGCGTCTGGGGCCGGTGCCGGTCAGCCGTATCGAACAGATCCGCCGCGAAATCATGGGCATTGCCCGTGAACTGGAAGAGGCGGGCGAAATTCAGCTACAGCTCTTTGCGGAACAGACGGCGGAGTAACCATGACCATTGAAACACTGCGCGGGCGCTATCGCCTGCACCGTTTTCCGCCGCGCCAGCGTGCGGTGACCGGAGAACCGCTCACCGCCAGCATTAGCGCCGCCGATTACCAGCGCCAGTTGATGGACGGTTTTCAGGAAGGGCTGCAAAAAGGGTTTGCTCAGGGAATGACCGAAGGCCAGGAGCAGGGCTTTAGCGAAGGTCATCAACAAGGTTTTGCCGAGGGGCGACGCCAGGGCTACACCGAAGGCAGCCTCGCCGGGCAGCAGGAAGGGCGCAAACAGTTTGTTGACGCGGCACAGCCGCTGGAAGCCATCAGCGGAAAAGTGAACGACTTTCTCGCCCATATCGAACGCAAACAGCGGGAAGATTTGCTGCAACTGGTGGAAAAAGTCACCCGCCAGGTGATCCGCTGCGAACTGGCGCTGCAACCGACGCAGTTGCTGGCGCTGGTGGAAGAGGCACTGGCGGCCTTCCCGGCAATGCCGGAGACCCTCCAAGTGATGCTAAGTACGGAAGAATTTAACCGCTTGCGCGACGCGGTGCCGGAAAAGGTCAGCGAATGGGGGCTGACGCCTTCGCCGGATCTGCCGCCGGGTGAATGCCGGGTGATCACCGATAAATCCGAACTGGATATCGGCTGCGAGCACCGCCTGGAACAATGCATGACCGCGCTACAAGAGACGCTAACGCCGGAGTCACAGGGTGAGTGATTTTTCCGCTTTCGATAACGCCCTGCGCTCGCTGGAGTCGATCCCGCTGGCCCGCGTCGCCGGGCGGCTGGTGCGCCTTAATGGCATCCTGCTGGAGAGCGTCGGCTGCCCGCTAATGACCGGGCAGCTGTGTCGCATCGAAAGCGCCAACCACACGCTTATCGACGCGCAGGCCGTAGGCTTTAATCGCGATATCACTTACTTAATGCCGTTTAAACAGCCGGTCGGCCTGATGGCGGGGGCGCGCGTCTTCCCGGAAGAAAAAGCCCACGACATCCTGATTGGCGAAAGCTGGTTAGGCCGCGTGGTTAACGGCCTCGGCGAACCGCTGGATGGCAAAGGCCGCCTGAACGGCAACGACCTTCTGCCGCCGCTGCCGCCGTCGGTTAATCCCTTAACCCGCCGTTCGGTGGACGAACCGCTGGACGTGGGCGTGAAAGCGATCAACGGCCTGCTGACCATCGGCAAAGGCCAGCGTGTCGGGCTGATGGCGGGCAGCGGCGTCGGGAAAAGCGTGCTGCTGGGGATGATCACCCGCCAGACCAAAGCCGACATTGTGGTGGTCGGGTTGATTGGCGAACGCGGGCGCGAAGTAAAAGAGTTTATCGACCACTCTCTGGGCGCGGACGGGCTGGCAAAGTCTATCGTCGTCGTCGCGCCCGCCGATGAATCGCCGCTGATGCGCCTGAAAGCCACCGAACTGTGCCACTCCATCGCTGCCTGGTTTCGCGACCGCGGGCATCACGTTTTACTGCTGGTGGATTCCCTGACCCGTTACGCGATGGCCCAGCGGGAAATAGCTCTCTCGCTCGGCGAACCGCCCGCCACCAAAGGCTATCCGCCGTCGGCATTCGGCATGATCCCAAAACTGGTCGAGAGCGCAGGCAACAGCGAAAGCGCGGGATCGATGACCGCCATCTACACCGTGTTGGCGGAAGGCGACGATCAGCAAGATCCGATTGTCGACTGCGCCCGTGCGGTGCTGGACGGGCATATCGTATTAACCCGCAAACTGGCGGAAGCGGGGCACTATCCGGCTATTGATATCGGCCAGTCGATCAGCCGTTGCATGAACCAGGTCACCCGCCCGGAACATCAACAATCCGCCCGCGCGTTAAAGCAAAACTACGCCGCCTATATGGAGATCAAACCGCTGATCCCGCTCGGGGGCTACGTGGCAGGTGCCGACGCCAGCGTCGATAAAGCGGTGAAAATGTTCCCGGCTATCGAGCGGTTTTTGCGCCAGGAGATGCGCGAACCCGCCTCCCTGGAACTGGTGCAAAGCCGCCTGCAAATTCTCTTTCCTGGCGTCAAAAAGGCAGAACAGTAACCATGCGACAAATCATCGACACCCTGGCGCAGTTGCAGCGCCTGCGGGATAAATCGGTCAAAGACAAAACCGTCGAGCTGGCAAAGCAAAAACAGATTTGTGCGGGTTATGACAACAATATCAAAGCATTAGGCTACCTGGTGGAGAAAACATCTGCGGGCGCGGCAGCGTCGGTGGAATCGCTGAAAAACGTCAGCGACTACAAAGGCACCTTGCGCAAGGTGATCGCCTGGCAGGAGCAGGAAAAAACGCTGGCTAACATCAAAGCCACGCGAATGCAGAAAAACCTGACGGCGGCGGCGTGCGAAGAGAAAGTGGTGGCCCTGACGCTGGACGACAAACGCCGCGAGCAGCAAGAAAGTGCCACGGCGAAAGCGCAAAAAGCGGTGGATGACATCGCCGTCCAGTGCTGGCTGCGGCATAAGTTAGCGGAGTAGCCATGAAAACGGTCATCACCTTCGGCACCTTCGATGTGTTTCATGTCGGTCATCTGCGCCTTTTACAACGCGCCCGCACGCTGGGCGAACGGTTGCTGGTCGGCGTATCGTCCGATGCCCTGAACATCGCCAAAAAGGGCAGGGCACCGGTTTACCCTCAGGATGACCGCATGGCGATCATCGCCGGGCTGGCGTGCGTGGATGGCGTATTTCTGGAAGAGTCGCTGGAGCAGAAAGCGGAGTATCTGCGGGGGTACCGTGCGGATATTTTAGTGATGGGCGATGACTGGGCAGGAAAGTTTGACAGCTTCGCGTATATTTGTGAGGTAGTGTATTTCCCCCGCACGCCGTCGGTGTCGACGACGGGGATTATTGAGGTGATTAGGGGTAAATCAGCCACCTACTGATTTAATTCCCGCAGTGAGAGAAGATGATGCCGTTTGGCTATGTTAAATATGTTTAAAAAATCGCGTTTTTTCGACATATCCCCAAAACATGTCGATGGCATAAACGTATTCCAACGACATGTTTAAAAATCGCATTTTATCGACATATCCCTGACGATTCCTTGCCCGCCAACGCCTCCACAATCACCATCGCCGCCCGTTCTCCCGCCTTGCCATCCATAAACGCATCGCAATAGTGATGACGAATCTTCGTAAGCCGCGCCTGCACCGCACCCCAGTCAAACGCCTCTGACAACAAATAACGCAGTTCCGCAACATCATGAGCCACCGGCAATATTTCGCGGATTCGCTGGTCGGCGCTTTCGGGCGTGGAGTAGCTTTTCTCGCCGTCGAGCAATTCACTCATGCCCGGAAAGTCGAGCAGGATCACCCGCTTATCGACATGGATAGCATCGAAAATAAAGCCGCTGTTATCGGTCAGCACGTAATCGGCCTTTGCCAGCAGCGCCAGCGTGTGGCGGGCGGAGTCGGTGCGCTGTTTTAAATGTCTGCGTGCCAGGTTCAGCGATGCGGCTTCTTCCGGGCGCGAGCTGGTGCCATGGTGCAGTTTGCAAATCAGGTTTACATTACCGCTCAAGCGCCCCAATTTTTCTGCCCAGTGGGGCAGGGAGCTTAATGCGCCAAACGTGGGGGCGTAGAGCACCGTAGGTTTACGGGAATCGGGTTGGATATTTTCCGGCAGGGCGCGGTCAAACGTGCCGTTATGCCAGGCGTCGAAGCGCGGGTTGCCGACCACTTTTGCATTGCCGAAATGTTCCAGCGCCCGCTGGCTGTAGTGGCTGTAACACAAAATGCGTTGATAAAAACGGTTCCAGTCGGCGTGGTTCCACGTTTCTTTGGCTAAGCCGTACATGGCGCGAATGTTCAGGGGGGAAAGGCCACTGAGCGCAGGCGTGTGATAGGGGCTGACCAGGCATTTTACTCGCTGACCGTGTGCCTGCATTTCTGACAGACGCATACCTTTAATCTGCGGATCGTCGATGTTTTTCAGTGTTTCCAGCATCTCATCCAGAAACGGTTTAAACACGCGGTCATTGATCACCAGTGTGCAGCTCTGCCCCTGCGCCTGCAGGGCGGTGATGATTGGGCGGTAGAGCGCGTAGTGGAATGAGGTTTCCATAAAAAAGCCGATGGTATCGGCGATAGGTAATGTAGATGGCTTGGTGGCTACGGGTAACTTATTGAAGTAGTGGTTAATGTTATCAGTCGCTTTTTTCTCGATATCACTAAAGCCCGGTCGCTGATAACAAAGGCTCGGGTAACAGGCCAGCCATTTGTCGGTGCGCAGCAGCGGCTGCCAGCCGTCTTCCAGCGAATGCTCATCGTTGTTCATCTGCTGCGCCAGCTGCGGGTAGTAGCGGCGGTTCACCAGATAAGCGCACACTTTGCGGCAGTCCCGCGCGTGCACCAGCCCAGGCAAACTTTTTAGCATCGTTCCCTGCGAAATTTCGCCGCCGAGGATCATCACCTGCCAGGGAATTTTCGCCAGGCTCGCCAGCAGCGCGTTCAGCACCTGAATATGTTTCTCCTGTTTGAGAATAACCGCGTCATCTTCCAGCAGCAGGTAGTTTTGCCAGCCGTGCTGTTGCGCCAGACGCAGTGCCTGCAAGTGTGATTGCTGGCGGCCCCGTTGACCGTTTTCATTTTCACTGGCGGCAAGGCGGGTGATCTTCTCGGGCGGAATGTGTAGCAATGCCAGTTCTTCACGGATCTGCTGTAAGCGATCCGGGCGTTTATCCAGATTCAGCAGAACGATCTGATCGATCGCCTGATACTGGATCGCCTGATGATGAGTGGCGTTATGCAGACTCAGATAAGCATTGCGGAGCAGCGGATCGCGGACGATATCCGTAAGCGTCGCGTTTACTGGCGTGCTGGCCCCGAGAATAAAGTCTTTATCAAAGGTGTTGTGGCTGTGCGAGATACACAAAATCGTGCGCTCGCCGGGCAGTTGTAGCGGGTTAGCGCTGAAATTGTCGGTGAAACTTTTCTCTTCGCCTAAATTGCAATCGTCATCGTAGCGGTGCTTTTTCAGGTAGTTACGGTGATAGCAAAAGGTGCCGTTGAGGATGTTATGCGGGCCGAAGCTGCGGCTTTGAAAGATGCGATTGATGTGGCTGTACCAGATGGGGATCTGGTCGGAACCGGAGATGAGCGCCCGGTTTTTTTGCATCATAGCGATGGTGTAAGAGATTTTATCTGCCGGGTAGTAGTCGTCATCGTCCATGCAGAGGATGTATTCGCCGCGCGCCAGTTCGTTGAGCATATTGCGTTTTTTGCCCAGCGGCAGTTTTTCCGGGTGATGGATGTAGCGGATGTTGAAGGCTTCCGGTGTGCCATTGGTCAGGCGGTCGATGATGTGTTGATGGCTTTGCGGGGAATCGTCGAGGATGATGAGTTCGCGGCGGTCTGCCGGGTAGTCCTGATAGCGGTACATATAAAGCAGGTACGGCAGGAATGCGCTGCGGTTCCAGGTTGGCGTGACGACGCTGACGAACGGTTTTTCGCGCTGGGTGGCGAGTGTTTTGATAATGGTTGGTGTTGGCATGGTGTTTGGGTGAGTTAATGGGTGAATGTGATGAATGTGCGTGCTGATGCCCTCACCCCGACCCTCTCCCACAGGGAGAGGGAGAAAACCAGCGCCGATTTTAACACCGTGCTCGATCGGTTCCCTCGCCCCTTTGGGGAGAGGGTTAGGGGGAGGGGAAAAGCGCGCACAGAGCGACTCACGTCAGCAGCGAAAATGCTGACAGCAGCGGCTCTGCCGCACATAACGACTGGAGCTGCTGGCGAATCGCCGCAGCATTTTCACTCTCTCGCCAGCGTTCAAACACCGCAAAAAGGGCGAAAATATCCTCCTTCCGCAGCGGTGAACCATCCAGCGTCCATAAACTGATTAACGTGCGGATGAGATAAAAATCACACACCAGCGGGCAATAATCTGCTCCGTCTGCCTGCCCAATCACGTCGTGATAAACGCGGTAAATCAGCCAGTTGCGCATCATCCACGGCGCGGCGGCAAAATGCTGTTGCCAGGTGGTTTGCCACTGCACCTTAAGCTGCTGTTGCAACAAAGCTTCGCTGTTGGCGTCATGCAACGTCAGCAAAGTCACCTGCAACGGTAGCGAGGCTTTGCGCGGGCTTTCCGGCAAAATCGACCAGTCAAACGCAAAACTCCCGAGCAGCGTCACCAGTTGGCGCGCCAGTTGTGGCACGGGTGGGAGTTGGGCGAACTGTGCCTGTAGCGTGCCTTTTTGTGCATGACCCCCCAGCGCCTGTGGCAGCGTCGTCAAGCGGGCAAGAATATCTCCGTCTCTGCCCGGCATTTTACTGGCGCGGGAGAGCAAAATCCCGACGGCATACAGGGAAAGCTCCGGGGTTAAATCGGGGAGCGTAAGGGTGCTCAAAATGGCCTGGTTTACTATCGCATCGCGCGCGGATAGCTCGGCGGCATTGTCTTCCACAGGGCGGTAGGTGAGCTGTAAATCAAAGGCCCTGGCATCGTTGAGCACCGCTTTGCAACTTTCAATATCGGTCAATGCCAGGCTCTGGTGAATCTCATTCTTCCAGACCTTGCGGACGTACAAAGGCGAATCGGGATATTGCGTCATAAAATTGCGCACGTATTCCGGTTCGTAACATTCAATAAAACTCATAGGTGGCTTCCAGTCTTTATTACTTTGCGGAATGTGCAATAAGCGTGCCGGGAATTTTTGTAATCAAAAACAAGGGATTGAGAATCAGGCGGAAAATCCGTTTCCGCGATGGGGGAAGGAATTGTCGTTATTCCTGGTACAGAAAATCTGTTTCGCCGCCTAAAAAAGACTGAATAAATTCATACTGGCGAATCAACAGCTCGCCGTTTTTGTCGTTGTAGGCTTTGCAGCGTTCCGCTTTTTGCTCAAGGCGTTGCCACAACTGTTGTGCTGCTGCTTTTTGCACAGCCGGAAGCCAGGCAAAAACCTGCGCCAGACCGTCACGATTTACACTGACATTAAGCATTTTCAGCAGGCTGTGCCGCTGATGGCTATGCCCATGCAACTGTTCATAGTGCTGCGTTATCTCGTCGTTTACCGCCAGCAGATCTTCGCTGGCGCGGCGAATCATGCAGATCCGCTGACGCTGGAGAAGTTCGCGCAGGGAATCGTACAGTGCGTCGTCGTCACGAATGCCCTGCAACAACGCCTTCACCTGTTGTAACCGGATACTCACTTCATCGGCCTCTTAGTTCTGGAAAAAACTCAGCATGTCGCTGGCTAACTGTTCGGTGTCCACTTGCAGGCTGCCGGACGCCAGCATCGCTTGCATTTGCGCCACTTTGTCGCTGTCGATATCGCTCTCTTGCTGGTCGTTCAGCGTTTGCTGGGCAGACTGCAATCCCGCCTGGGTAATGTCGTCGGCGCTTAGCGTCGTGGCGGTGGTCGCCGTGCTTTTGCGCGACTGGCTGGAGCCTGCCGTTGTGGCTGTCGGGCGATTGCCTGGCATAGTCGGGGTGATTTTCATCGCAACCTCGTCTCGGTATTTAGGTGGGTTACTCCGGTAAAGCGGTTAACAGGCGGCAAAACTTTAATCGCCTGCGCAAATTACTCCGCGCTTACCGTCGTCACCACGCCGCTTTCTGCCACCATCGCGCTGATGACCCGCTGGCTGCTGGCGTTACGCACTTTCACCATCTCGCCTTTGCGACCATTTTTCAGCGCCACGCCGGGCATTGAGGCGGTGATCCCCGCGCTCTGGTAAACAATCATCACCGGCTGATCGCGCCCGACCAGCACCGGAGACACCAGTTCTTCTTTGGTGATTGGCCTGCCCGGCTGCAACGCGTGTTTACTGCTGAAACCAATCGCGTCATCGAGTTCCATCAACACATTGCGGCGCTGGGCGCTGACGTTGTAGGGCTTCAGCTCCACATCATTCGCCGTGAGCGGCGTATCGCGGGCAACCAGTGACTTTGCCATCACCACCGGCACCAGAACATCCGGGCGTACCGCGACGTTCATCTGCCAGCTTTGCGGGCAACTGACGGTGAAGTTCATCCGGTTGAGGGCGATTTCCGCAGGCGACGTCAGCGTGACGCCGGGTGACGTTGTACAGGGCGCGGCGGTCGCAATCTGCGAGGGAATGTAGACCTTAAAGGTGTAGCGATAGTCATGCCACTGCCGTTGTTGCGCCAGCGATTCAATCTGCTGGCTCGCGGCATTCAGCACCTGGGCGTTGACTTGTTCCCGCGCGCTATGTTGCACGGGATGGACGGCGGCGTAGCCCGGTAAGGCCAGCGCCAGGAGGAAATACAACTTCCGCCTGCAAAATTGAAAACTCATAAACCCTTTCTCATCAGTCACTTAAAAATTGGCACAGCGATTGCTTAGCGTATGCGGATTGAAGCGGGAGTGACGCAAGAAATGGGGATCAGTTTTCAACAAGCATTGGGAGTACATCCGCAGGCAGTGAAGTTACGTCTTGAGAGGACCGAGCTACTGACTGCGAATCTGGCGAATGTCGATACGCCAAATTTCAAGGCTAAAGATATTGATTTTGCCAGGGAGATGCAACGGGCAAATAACGCGGCGGTGGATGTCCAGTACCGCGTGCCGATGCAGCCGTCAGAAGATGGCAACACCGTGGAACTGAACAGCGAACAGGCACGGTTTTCACAAAATAGTATGGATTATCAAAGCAGTCTGACCTTTCTGAATCTGCAAATCAGCGGCATCAGAGAGGCCATTGAAGGGAAATAAGCATGTCATTTACTGATATCTATCAGATTTCCGGCTCGGCGATGACGGCGCAAACGCTACGTCTGAATACCGTCGCCAGTAACCTGGCGAATGCTAATGCACCTGCCAGCAGCGAGGCGCAGGCGTATAAAGCGCGCAGCCCGGTGTTTGCGGCGGTGTATCACCACAGCTTGCTGGTGGGTACACATCGTCATGCCATTGATGGTGCCAGCGTGCAGGTGCAGGACGTGCTGCAAACCGGCGGGGCGGTGAAACGCTATGAACCGCATTCGCCGCTGGCGGATGCTAACGGGGATGTCTGGTATCCCGACGTCAACGTGGTGGAACAGATGGCGGACATGATGTCGGCCTCGCGCGATTTTGAAACCAATGTCGATGTGCTCAACAACGTGAAAAGTATGCAGCAAAGCCTGCTGAAACTGGGAGAAGCCTGATGAATACCCTGGCGCTGAATGCGCAATCGCCGCAGCCGACCGCCACGGCGGAAAGCAACAACGTGGCGGCCAGCGACACGACAAGCAGCAGCGATAGCTCGCCCGTTGATACTTTCCTGACGCTGTTTGTCGCTGAGATCCAAAACCAGGACCCGACCGACCCGACCGACGCCACCGAATATATCGACCAGCTTTCGTCAATGGCGCAGGTGGCGATGATGGAAGAGATGAGCGTGCAGGCGAATACCAACGCGGTGTTGATGAGCAACATTCAGGTGATGGCGCTCGGCAACCTGGTGGGCGACGACATTATGGTGCAGACCACCGCCTTGCAGGTGAGTGACCAGACCATTAACGGTCGCGCCACGCTTGACGACGCCTGTACCACCGCCGATCTCCACTTTACCGATGCCGCAGGCGATGACTATACGGTGTCGCTGATCCCGGAAGGGAGTTCGTCCGTCGGGCCAGGCCAGGTGGATTTCTCGGTGAATCCGGCGGATTACGGTATCCCGCCGGGCGATTACGACGTCTCGGTGGTCACCAACACCGGGGAAGAAGAGGTGCCGATTGAAGTCTCCGGCGAAGTGGAAGATGTGCGCATCCCGCTCGACGGCAGCTCCCCGGTACTTAACGTTGCCGGTGTAGGTGAAGTGCCGTTCACCATGATTAGCCAGTTTGGCGTACCCGATGCCGACAGTGATGCGGCGTAAGAACAATTAACAGGAAGAAACAATGAGTTATGAAATTGCCGCAACGGGGCTGAATGCCGTTAACGAACAGCTGGACGGGATCAGTAACAACATCGCCAACGCCGGAACGGTAGGCTATAAGTCGATGACCACCCAGTTTTCCGCCATGTATGCCGGAAGTCAGGCGATGGGCGTCAGCGTGGCAGGCACCGCACAAAGTATTTCGCGCGGCGGTTCGCTGGTATCCACCGGCAACGCGCTGGATCTGGCGATTAATGACGACGGTTTTTTTGTTACCTGCGACAGCGCGGGCAACATTTCTTATACCCGCGCCGGATCGTTTGAAACCGACAAAAACGGCTATATCGTCAACGCCTCAGGCGCTTATTTGCAGGGCTATCCGGTCGATGACACGGGCACTCTGCAAACCGGTACAGTCACCGATATCCAGATCAAAACTGGCAATATTCCGGCGCAGGCCAGCAGCAGCCTGACCTTTACCGCCAACTTCGATGCCAGCGACGACGCTATCGACCGCACTACCGTACCGTTCGACGCGACCAACAGCAGCTCGTATACCGACAGCTACACCACCACGGTGTACGACTCATTAGGTAACGAACACTCGGTATGCCAGTACTTCACCAAAACCAGCGACAACACCTGGGAAGTGCAGTACACCTTCGACGGTCAGCAGCAGACCGGCGTTCCGGCGACGACGTTAACCTTCGACCCGAACACCGGGAAGCTGACTTCGCCAACCACGCCGCAGACCATTGAGTTTCAGACCGACGCCGCCGCGCCCATCGATTTGACCGTCGATTACTCCACCTGTACGCAATACGGTTCTGAATTTTCTGTCACCACCAACGCCGCCGACGGCTACGCCTCCGCGACTCAGAACGGTGTGCAGGTCGATGACGATGGCAAAGTTTACGCCACCTACAGCAACGGCGAGCGCATGTTGCAGGGCCAGGTGGTGCTGGCGACGTTCCCTAACGACGACGGCCTGCAAGCCGTAAGCGGTACCGCGTGGGTACAAACCGGGGAATCCGGCACGCCACTGATTGGTGTTCCCGGTTCCGGAACCTGCGGCACGCTCACGTCGGGAGCGCTTGAGAGCTCTAACGTCGATATTACCAGCGAACTGGTTAACCTGATGACCGCCCAGCGTAACTATCAGGCCAACACCAAAGTGATCGCCACCAGCACGCAGCTCGATGACGCGCTGTTCCAGGCAATGTAATGGACCGTTTGATTTATACCGCCCTGAGCGGTGCTTCTCAGACCCTGTACGAGCAGCAGATCAGCGCCAACAACCTGGCGAACGTCAACACCAATGGTTTTCGTGCCGATATGGCGATGGCGACCAACGACAAGGTGAAAGGCGGTGGCTTCGACACGCGCTATATGGCGCAGGAAGGGGCCAGCGGCGTGAACGATAGCACCGGTGTTGCGGAGAAAACCGAACGCCCGCTGGACGTGGCGATTCAGGGCGCGGGTTACATTGCGGTGCAGGATAAAAACGGCAACGAAGTCTATACCCGCAACGGCAACATTCAGCAGGATGACCAGGGGCAACTGACCATCGACGGCAATCTGGTGCTGGGGGATAACGGGCCGATCATTCTGCCGCCGAACGCTATTGCTTCGTTTGGCAGCGACGGCACGCTGTCGGTGACGCCCGATGATGGCGACGTGACCGCGACGATGGATATCGACCGCCTGAAGCTGGTGGATATTCCCGTCGCTAACCTGGCGAAAAATCCTGAAGGGATGCTGATAACTGCCGACGGCGTTCCGGCCCAGCGCGATGAAAACATCAAAGTCAGCGGCGGTTTTCTCGAAGGCAGCAACGTCTCGGCGGTGAGCGAAATGATGTCGTCCATCGCCATGAATCGCCAGTTTGAAGCGCAGATCAAGATGATGAAAACCGCCGAAGATATCAGCGACGCGGGCAACCGCTTATTGCGCGGCTCGTAACCGCACATCGTAGGCCGGATAAGGCGTTCACGCCGCATCCGGCAACTGCGGCCCAAAAATAACACGGAATTTACCACCATGAACGCAGCACTATGGATCAGCAAAACCGGCCTCTCGGCGCAGGATGCTGAAATGAGCGCGATTGCCAACAACATCGCCAACGTTAACACCACCGGCTTCAAGCGCGATCGGGTGATGTTTCAGGATCTGTTCTACCAGACCCAGGAAGCGCCGGGCGCGATGCTCGACCAGAACAACATCATGCCGACCGGGCTGCAATTCGGGAGCGGCGTACGCATTGTCGGTACCCAGAAAACCTTCACCGAAGGCAACGTTGAGACCACCGACAACGCCATGAATGTCGCCATCATGGGACAGGGATTTTTGCAGGTGCAAAAGGCTAACGGCGATATCGCTTATACCCGCGACGGCAACTTGCAGGTGAACGCTGACGGCGTACTGACCAACTCGCAGGGCTTGCCGTTGCAGCCGGAAATCGACGTTCCGGCGGGGGCGACCAACGTCGCGTTTGGTGAGGATGGCACGGTGACGGCGATCTTACCCGGCGACAGCGACGTGACTGAGTTAGGGCAACTGACGCTGGTGAACTTCGCCAACCCGGCCGGGCTTTCTGCCGAGGGCGACAACCTGTATCTGGAAACCGCTGCCAGCGGTCAGCCGACCGAAGGCGTACCGGGCGAAGATGGGCTTGGCACCTTGCAGGACAACGCGCTCGAAGGCTCGAACGTGGATATCGTCAACGAGATGGTGGCGATGATTACGGTGCAACGGGCGTACGAGATGAACGCCAAAATGGTGTCGGCTGCGGACGATATGTTGCAGTACATCAGTCAGACGCTGTAAGGCCGAAATGTCGGATGCGACGCTGACACGTCTTATCCGACCTACAAGAGCACATAACTCACTGTATTTAAACAGGCAGAACGTGAAAAATTATCTCTGGCTGGTGGCGCTGCTTCCCCTGCTTAGCGGGTGTGAATCGCAGGCCATTCTGGTCAAAAAAGACGACGCATACTTTGCGCCACCGAAAACCGAAGCACCGCCTCCGGCAGACGGGCGTGCCGGGGGCGTGTTTGAAACCGGCTACAACTGGTCGCTAACTGCCGACCGGCGGGCTTACCGCGTGGGCGATATCCTGACGGTGATCCTCGAAGAATCCACCCAGTCGAGCAAACAGGCGAAAACCAACTTCGGCAAAAGCAACACCGTCGATATCGGCGCACCGACCATTTTTGGTCACACCAAAGATAAGCTTTCCGGCTCCATCGATGCCAACCGCGACTTTGACGGCAGCGCCACTTCCCAGCAGCAGAACAGCCTGCGCGGGGAGATCACGGTTTCCGTCCATGCGGTGCAGCCCAACGGCATCCTGGAAATTCGCGGCGAGAAATGGCTCACCCTCAACCAGGGCGATGAGTACATCCGTTTAAGCGGTCTGGTGCGCGCCGACGATATCCAGAACGACAACTCGGTTTCCTCCCAGCGGATCGCCGATGCCCGCATCTCCTATGCCGGACGCGGCGCGTTAAGCGACGCCAACGCCGCAGGCTGGCTGACGCGGCTGTTTAACCATCCTCTGTTCCCGATTTAATGCCGGAGAGTGCAATGCAAAACTGGATAAAGGCCGCAGTTATCGCCCTAAGCCTGGCGCTGCCCGGCGTGGCGCTGGCGCAATCGCTGGAGTCGCTGGTCAACGTACAAGGCGTGCGTGAAAACCAACTGGTCGGCTACAGCCTGGTGGTCGGCCTCGACGGTACTGGCGATAAAAACCAGGTCAAATTCACCAACCAGACCATCACCAATATGCTGCGCCAGTTTGGCGTGCAATTGCCGAATAAAATCGACCCGAAGGTGAAAAATGTCGCGGCGGTGGCAGTGAGCGCCACGCTGCCACCGATGTACTCACGCGGGCAGACTATTGATGTCACCGTCTCGTCGATTGGTGATGCCAAAAGTATTCGTGGCGGCACCTTGCTGCTGACCCAACTGCACGGCGCAGATGGCGAGGTTTATGCCCTGGCACAGGGCAGCGTGGTGGTGGGCGGGATGAACGCCACCGGGGCCAGCGGTTCCAGTGTGACGGTTAATACGCCAACTGCCGGGTTAATTCCCAACGGCGCGACGGTGGAGCGCGAGATCCCCAGCGATTTTCAGATGGGCGACACCATCACGCTCAACCTGAAACGCCCGTCGTTTAAAGACGCCAACAACATTGCGGCGGCGATCAACGCCTCGTTTGGCGGCATTGCCACGGCGCAGAGTTCCACCAACGTCACCGTGCGTGCGCCCACCAGCCCCGGCGCGCGGGTGGCATTTATGTCGCAACTGGATGATGTACAGGTGCAGGCAGAGAAAATCCGCGCCCGCGTGGTGTTTAACTCGCGTACCGGCACGGTGGTGATGGGCGATGGCGTTGCGCTGCATGCGGCGGCGGTGTCGCACGGCAGTTTGACCGTCTCGATTAACGAAACCAGCAACGTCAGCCAGCCGAATGCCTTTGCAGGCGGGCGCACGGCGGTAACGCCGCAGAGCAATATCGCGGTGAATCATGCGCGCCCGGGCGTGGTGAGTTTGCCGGAGTCGAGCAGCCTGAAAACGCTGGTCAATGCGTTGAACAGTTTGGGCGCGACGCCGGACGACATTATGTCGATTTTACAGGCGCTGCATGAGGCGGGCGCGCTGGATGCCGACCTGGAGGTGATCTGATGAAAGTGAACGCCAGCGGCGGGATTGATGGCAGCGATGCGTTAATGGGGCCGAAGGTTCAGGCCAATGATATTAAGCAGGCCGCGGAGCAGTTTGAGGCGATTTTTTTACGCAACATGCTGAAAGAGATGCGTAAAACCAACGAGTTGTTCGATTCGAAAGATAACCCATTTAACAGCGATTCGGTGCGCATGATGCAGGGGTTTTATGACGATGAGTTGTGTAACACCCTGGCGCAGCAGCACGGGATTGGGATTGCGGCGATGATTGTGAAGCAGTTGTCGCCGAAGGGGAAATGAGGGGCGCGCTTTGCCCCTCACCCTAACCCTCTCCCCAAAGGGGCGAGGGGACCGATTGAGCGCGGAGGTGAATATGGCGCAGGTTTTCGCCCTCTCCCTGTGGGAGAGGGCCGGGGTGAGGGCATCAGCGCGCACCATTATCCACTTAAGAATCCCCATCTTCACGCCGCTTTTAACCGGCACGATTTACCGGTAAGGATCCAACATGGACATGATTAACATCGGCTACAGCGGCGCATCAACCGCGCAGGTAGAGCTGAACGTCACGGCGCAAAACACCGCCAACGCCATGACCACGGGCTACACCCGTCAGGTGGCGGAGATCAGCACCATCGGCGCCAGCGGTGGTTCGCCGAACAGCGCCGGTAACGGCGTGCAGGTCGACAGCATTCGCCGCGTCTCTAACCAGTATCAGGTGAATCAGGTGTGGTATGCCGCCAGCGATTACGGCTATTACAGCACCCAGCAGGGGTATCTCACGCAACTGGAAGCGGTACTGAGCGACGATAACAGCAGCCTGAGCGGCGGCTTCGATAACTTCTTCGCCGCCCTTAACGAAGCGACCACCAGCCCCGATGATTCCGCCCTGCGCGAACAGGTGATCAGCGAAGCCGGGGCGCTGTCGTTGCGTATCGACAACACGCTGGATTACATCGACTCGCAAAGCACGGAAATCATCAGCCAGCAGCAGGCGATGGTGTCGCAAATCAACACGCTCACCAGCGGTATCGCCAGCTATAACCAGCAAATCGCCCAGGCTGAAGCCAACGGTGATAATGCCTCCGCGCTGTATGACGCCCGTGACCAGATGGTGGAAGAGCTTAGCGGGATGATGGATGTGCAGGTCAATATCGACGACCAGGGCAACTACAACGTCACCCTGAAAAACGGTCAGCCGCTGGTGAGCGGGCAACAAAGCTCGACCATCGCGCTGGCACCACCTCGACGATGACTACCGACACCGGCGGTTCATTAGGCGCACTGTTTGATTATCAAAACGACGTGCTGACGCCGCTGACCGACACCATCAACAGTATGGCGTCGCAGTTCGCCGATGCGGTTAACAACCAGCTGGCGCAGGGCTACGATCTCAACGGTAACCCCGGCGAGCCGCTGTTTATTTATGACGCCAGCAATGCCGATGGCCCACTGACCGTTAACCCGGATATCACCGCCGATGAGCTGGCGTTTTCCAGTTCGCCGGACGAAAGCGGTAACAGCGACAACCTGCAGGCGCTGATCAACATCTCCACCGAACCGCTGGAAATTGCCAATCTTGGCAGTGTGACGGTCGGGCAGGCGTGCTCGTCAATCATCAGCAATATCGGCATTTACAGTCAGCAAAATCAGACGGAAGTCGATGCCGCGTCCAATGTCTATTCCGAAGCTCAAAACCAGCAGAGCAGCGTCAGCGGCGTCAGCATGGACGAAGAGGCGGTGAACCTGATCACCTATCAACAAATTTATGAAGCCAATCTGAAAGTCATTTCCGCCGGGGCCGAGATTTTCGATTCGGTGCTGGAAATGTGCAGCTAAGCGGGAGCGCGAAAATGCGAGTAACCACCCAACAAACCTACGTTTCGATGACGCAAAGTTTTAACAATCTCTCCGGCGATCTGGCGCATGTGGTCGAGCAGATGGCAACCGGCAAGGAAATTTTGCAGCCGTCGGATGACCCGATCGCCGCCACGCGTATCACCCAGTTGAACCGCCAGCAGTCGGCGATTGAGCAGTATCAAAGCAATATTGACTCTGCGTCGGCGGGGTTAAGCCAGCAGGAGTCGATTCTCGATGGCGTCAACAACAGCCTGCTGGCGGTGCGCGACGACCTGCTGGAAGCGGCGAACGGCACCAATACCGTTGATTCGCTCGCAAGCCTCGGGCAGGATATTCAGTCGCTCACCGAATCGATGGTGGCGGCGCTCAATTATCAGGACGAAGACGGGCATTACGTGTTTGGCGGTACCATCAACGATCAGCCGCCGATTGTGGCGGTGGACGATGATGGCGATGGCGTGACCGATAGCTATAGCTATCAGGGCAACAGCGACCACCGCCAGACCACGGTGTCGAACGGCGTGGAAGTGGATACCAACGTGGCGGCGAGCGATTTCTTCGGCAGCAATTTAGATGTGCTCAACACGCTCAATTCGCTCTCCCAGGAGTTGCAAGACCCAAACGTTGACCCGGCCGATCCGCAGGTGCAGAGCGATATTCAGAACGCCGTTGATGTGGTGGACACCGCTTCGGACGATCTCAACGCCTCGATTGCGTCGCTTGGCGAGACGCAGAACACCATGTCGATGCTGAGCGATGCGCAGACCGATATCTCTACTTCTAATGATGAGTTGATTGGTTCATTACAGGATCTCGATTACGGCCCGGCGTCGATCACCTTTACCGGACTGGAAGTAGCAATGGAAGCTACCCTCAAGACTTACTCGAAAGTGAGTGAGTTGAATTTATTCAGCGTTCTCTAACTCTTTCAGGAACAGTATGCAGGTCGGACTTACTTCTTCGTCACTCACCACCGGCGGCGCGCATAGCGCTGCGGTATCGTCGTCAACCGTTGCGCCCACTCAGGCGGTGCGGCAAACGCTCCCGGCGACGGCGAGTGAATATCCGGCCTCGCCGCTGATTACCACTCGCCCGCAGCGTTACAGCGTACAGCTTAACGACCAGCTCACCACGTTGCAGCAGGCGGATCACTATCTCGGGCAACTGGAGCAGCAGTTGCTCGATTATCGTCATAGCCAGCGTAAGGGCGGGCAGGCGCAGAGTTCGGCGCTGATGCAGATGCTGGACAAACGCGCCGCACTTTCCGGCGGCGCGGTGGACCGCCAGTTACAACCAGTGTTGCAGGGGGAAGCGCGGGTGACTTTTCACTCGCCGGATCTGACGAATCTGGTACACAATCCCACGCCGGGAACGCGCATGTTCAGTGTCACTGGCGGGCGGCAGACCCAGCTTTCGGCGGTGATGCTGTCTGAGGATGACAGCGCCGCGCAGTATCAGACGCGGCTGACCAACGCTCTGCGCCGCGTGGGTGTGCAACTGCATCAGCAAGCGGACGGCATCAGCTTCTCCACCACTGAAAAACAGTGGCCCCATATCGAGCGCACCTTAAGCGTGCGCACCGATGGCGATAAGTCGGCGTTTATGCCGCTGAAAACCTTTGCCGAACCGTCACAGGCGGACCGCTTAGCGCAAAGCCTGCAACAAGGCGGGGCGGGAATTTCTCAAATGCTGGAAAACATTAATCAGCAGCGCGCGCAAATGGCGGTGCAGCAGGAAAAAGCGCGGCAGTTGATCGACGGCATGTCCCGCTTCCCGCAAACGGAAAGCGCCGTGCAGGCGTCGGAAAATCTCGGCGGCGTGCTGGATAGCGCCAATCATAACTATCAAGTTTTATTGCAGGCGGTGAACGGTCAGGCGCGAATTTCCAGTCAGACGGTAAGAAATTTATTGGGTTAGGGTTATTGTCATTGTTGCTTTTATAGCTATTAAGCTATAGTTTATCTATAGCATAAAAGCTATGAGGGACCGATGATGTGGGACGTCGAGACAACGGAGACTTTCGACAACTGGTTTGATGCCCAGACTGTTGCGCTGAAAGAAGATTTACTTGCTGCAATGCTGATTCTTGCTGAGTATGGCCCACAGTTGGGCAGACCCTTTGCGGATACGGTTAATGATTCACAGTTTTCAAATATGAAAGAATTACGCGTCCAACATCAGGGAAACCCGGTACGTGATTTTTTTGCTTTCGATCCTGCGCGCCGTGGCATTGTATTATGTGCGGGTGATAAAACGGGGTTAAATGAGAAAAAGTTTTATCGCGATATGATCAAGCTCGCTGATTCTGAATACCGTAAGCATCTGAAAAAGTAAGGAACGATAATGGCTACTCTAAAAGAACTGATGGCAAAGCAAAGCCCTGAAAGCCAGGCGCGTATTGCGGCAAAAGTTGAGGAAATGCGCCAGACCATCGCCTTGCATCAGCTGAGAGAAGAACTCAATATTTCGCAAACGGAAATGGCGGCAGCGATGGGCATTAAGCAACCGACTCTTGCAAAAATGGAGCAGGCAGATAACGATCCTCGGTTGTCTACGCTAAAACGCTATGTTGCGGCTTTAGGTGGGGAATTGAGTATCGACGTTAAACTGCCGAATGGTAAGAGAATTGCATTTCAGATTTAATTTTGGGGTGCATTTTATGAACCGGATTAGATAAAACGGTATCTAATCCGGTAAACATCAGCATTTCTGCACAGTATTTAACAACTTCTCTAAATTCTGATACATCGCGCGATTAATATCGCTGTTCTGCCAACCTTCCACATTAAAGGTTAATTGCCAGCTGCCGTTGCACTGGTTACGCAGAACAATATCGCTTTCCAGTCGGTTACGAACATATTTATAATAGGTTGTCATTGTCATATTATGCGCTGACAATAAATTATCGAGTTTGTCTTTTCCTGGTTCGAGGGTTTGTGACAGTAACGGTACGGAATTATTTTCCTTTCCAGAACTAAGATGAAATATTTTTATTCTTGGACTGTTAATTGACTCTTTTACCAGTTGCGGGGCGTCAGGTGTACTTTTCAAGTGTGAATACCCCACGGTCGAGCCAATAAATATAACAGCCGCGGTCAACGCTAACCCCATCAGTCCTTTATGTTTTTTTCTAACAGGTACAGGCGGTGTTGTCGAAGATATCTCTTCTGGGGCTGTATCTTGTATCTGGTCGGTAATAATCAGCGCTTCTGCAGGCGATGACTCCGGCAAAGACACATACTCTTTATTGCACAAGTAACCTTTCTTCGGAATTGTTTTAATAATGTTCTGTTGTTTGCCATCATCGTCGATAGCAACGCGCAACGCATGGATCGCCGTCGGCAGGCTGTTACCGCCGACTATGCGGTTCTTCCATACTTCGGCACATAAATAAGATCGCGATAAAACCACATCGGCATTTTTTGCTAATGTTTCCAGCAAAATAAAATGGTATTCGCCGAGACGACGTGTTTCACCCGTTTCGCAATGTATTAAGGCATTAAGCGACGGGTCCATCCGCCAGTTGTTGATAATAATACTCATAGTTGAGTTTACCTTAGCAAGGGATAAATGTTTCCTGATAGTGCTTTGCATAAAGCACAGTCTTATACGTCCCTGAGAAGATGATTTTTCTGCGTGATAATTAATATTTTATGGTAATAGGATTATTCTTAATCACTATATGGCGTGGAAATGTAACGAAATGACAGGACAGGTACAATAGCCAAATGTGTACTATTTGCAACGCAATGTAAATTTTGGCATCAGTACATTGAGAACAAAACGCGATAATTGATGACAATCTTAACTATATCAAGCATTTGATAAAGACATATTTTGATACCTGGCCATGTGGCAGATATTGCTAATAATCTTTTTATCTGAATTTAAACTCTGCTTTTTTTTAGCTAAAAGTGGCATCGGATAATACGTGGCGAAAAAATTTTAACGGCGATTTTAAGTTTGCTCCTGAGGTGTCGTTTTTACAGGGTATCGAAACGAAAACGATTAATCCCAAGGAGCAGTATCATGTTATCTATTAACACCAATAACGCCTCAATGGCCGCCGTTAATGCAATCAGCAAAAGCAGCTCTTCTCTGTCTACATCTATGGAACGCCTGGCAACGGGTAACCGGATTAACTCTTCTGCCGATGACGCAGCGGGCAAACAAATTGCTAACCGTCTGACAGCACAGTCCAGCGGTATGGGTGTGGCGCTGAGCAACATCAATGATGCCACCGCGATGCTGCAAACCGCCGACAGCATGTTCGACGAAATGTCTGATGTGCTGGGTCGTATGAAAGACCTGTCAACTCAGGCAGCGAACGGCACCTACAGCGACGACGACCTGCAGGCGATGCAGGACGAATACGACGAACTGGGTCAGCAGATGTCTGACATGCTGCAAAACACCACTTACGGCGGTACCAACCTGTTCGGTGTTTCCGGCACCAGCAACACCGGTACTGACGGCCTGTTCCAGAGCGCGGTAACTTTCCAGGTGGGCGCGGAATCTTCCGACACCATGACCGTGAACATTTCAAGCCAACTGAACACCCTGGTGACCGATCTTTCTTCTATCAGCAACTCCTTTAGTGCGGATCAGGCTGACACCACGGGCACCGCAGGTGTTTCTGGCGGTACTGAGCTGACCGCGTCTGGCTCGGCTAACCAGATGATCACCAGCATCTCTACCGCGATGGATGATGTTTCGCAGATCCAATCCAAGCTGGGTGCGTCTATTAACCGTCTGAACGACACTGCCAACAACCTGACCAGCATGCAGGACAACACGGAAGTCGCTATCGGTAACATCATGGATACCGACTACGCGACGGAAGCGTCCAACATGACCAAACAACAGGTGCTGATGCAGACCGGCATCACCATGCTGAAACAGTCCAACAGCATGTCCAGCATGGTTTCCAGCCTGCTGCAGTAATGGCGGACTTGCCGGATGCGGCGTAAACGCCTTATCCGGCCACGAACAACACCGCCTGCGGGCGGTGTTGTTCTTTCTGCGGCAGGCTTTTTTCCGCCAGACCGGAAACACCATTTCCGCCCCTTTTTCAATCTATTGATTCTTCACATAAAAAATATTGGCACGCCTTTTGCCAATAACCTGACATCGTTATTCGGAGTCATCAATGATCAACCCAAGAACCATTGCGCAAGAAATCGCCTATGCGGATGTTGCCACTCAGGCGGCAAACTTGCAGGAGAAGCAGAGCGAGCTGGATGCTGAAAGCAGCGGCCTGGACTCGCTCAGCTCAGCGTTGAGCGATTTTCAGAGCGCCGTTGACGCGCTGAACAGCGATACTGACGGCCCGGTGACGTTTGCCGCCACCAGCAATAATGACTCGGCGACCGTTTCCGCTAACTCGCAGGCACAGGCGGGAAGCTACTCGTTTTTCGTTGAGCAACTGGCGCAGGGGCAGCAAACCACGTTCAGTATGGGCGACGACGCCTTTTCCGCCACCGGCACTTTTGAACTGACGATGGGCGACAGCACCATGGATATTGATCTGTCGGCGGCGGATCAAAACGGTGACGGCGACGGTTTTATCGACGCCAGTGAACTGGTGAATGCGATTAACGACTCTGATGACAATCCGGGCGTGTCGGCGGCACTGGTAAAAACCGACGGCACCACCACCATTATGCTCACCTCCGATAGCACCGGGGCGCAGAGCGCATTTTCGGTGAGCGTAACGGGGCATGACACCAGCAACGATAGCGCCAGCGCGCCCGTTGCCACGGATGTTTCCTCCGCTCAGGACGCGATTATTCATCTCGGCAGTGCCACAGGGCCTGAGATCACCAACAGCAGCAATACGTTTGATGATGTGATCCCCGGTGTCACCATGACTTTCACCGAAGTCAGCGATTCTGACAGCGACCTCACTACCTTTAACATTAGCGAAGATTCCAGCGCCAGCCAGGAGAAAGTGCAGACCTTTGTCGATGCCTATAACACCCTGATCGATACGGTTGATTCGCTAACCACCCACGGTGATGACAGTACCAGCGCCGGGGTATTTGCGGGTGACGCCGGACTCAGCTCACTGGCGAACCAGCTCGATGATATCGCCCATGCCAGCTACAACGGGGTGTCGATTGTTGACTATGGCATCACGCTTGATTCTCACGGCCACTTACAGATTGACTCCGACCAGTTCAACGACGAAATGGCGAAAAATCCTGACGGTCTGACCTCTATTTTCGTTGGCGACAACAGCATGGTGGCACAGATGGACGACCTGATTAACACCTACACGGACTCCAGCAACGGCATCATCACCCTGCGCCAGCAGAACATTGACGATCAGATGAGCAAAATTCAGGACGAAGGCGATCAGCTTACTGATACCTATAACGCCAACTACGACCGTTATCTGGAGGAGTACACCAACACGCTGGTCGAGGTGTACACCATGAAAGCCAGCATGGCGGCATTCGCGTAACTCAGAAGGAATATCCCTAAAGATGTACCAAGTACAGGACGGCTATTCGCAATATAAAGAGATCGATCTCGCGGCGCGTACTGCGGCGGCATCGCCTCTGGAACTGGTGCTGGTGCTGTTTTCTGGTCTGATGGACGAGCTGGAACGCGCCAAAAGCCATATTGAAGGGCGGCGTTTCGAGAAGAAAGCCCAGAGCATCAATAAATGCATCGACATTCTCAATGCGCTCACCAGTTCGCTGGAGTTTGAAACTGGCGGCGAGCTGGTGGTCAACCTTTCGCGCCTCTATGACCACTGCGTTTACCGATTGTATGAGGCCAGCGGCGAACTGTCGGCAGAGAAAATCGATGAAGTGATGCTGATCTTAAGCAACCTGCGCGAAGGCTGGGAAGGGCTTTCGGGCAAGCTGGGTTAAGACGATGGAAAAACAACGCAGGCAACTTTTCGCACTGGTCGAGGCGATGAATGAAGCCCTCGACAAGCAACGCTGGCGACGCCTTCCGGCACTGCATCAGCAGTTGATGCGCCAGTTTCACGATTACGCGGCGGCGGAAACCGATGCGGCGTAGTTGGATACGGTGAAAGCGCAGTTGTACGGCGCGTTTAATACCCTGATTAAACGGCGCGAGCAGCGCGCAGAAGTGTTGAAGGCGCGTATGGAACAGCATCAGCGGCATCAGGAAGGCGTACTGGCCTACTCAATTGTTAATTTACTTTCGGAGAAGTCATGAATCCGGCATTGCTTGCCACGCTCGGAACACTTGCGGAAACGGCGTCGCTGAAAGCGGATATTTTACCGCCGGTGAGTAGTGAAAACGCGCCCGCGTTTACCCTGCCGAAAATGGCGGTCGCGGCGGTGGCGGAGCGCGTTCATAGCGCAAAAACCAGTCAGCAACAGGCGACGCGCCCGCAGGAGAACGATCCGGTGGCGATGCAGGCGCTAATGGCGCTGTTACTTCCGCAACCTGCCGCGCCGCATCAGGTCACGCCGCAGCCGCGAAACGTCGCAACATCGCCGGTTATCCAGCAATTGACGAAAGCGGTGGTGCAAAACGCGCCGCAACGCCCGACGCAGCAGCAGGAACTCACGCCGTTGCCGCCGCAGTTGCAGGAGCTGATCAGTCAGTTGCCGCAGGCGAAACCCGAACAGCAGGCCAGACTGGCGACTTACGCCAGTGAAGATTTACATGCCATTGCACCGACGCAGCCGCGCGTCTCAACACAGCCAGCTCGCCCGAAACCTGAACTAACCCGTGTGAACGCGCGCCCGCAGGTCGAGCGTAAAACGGAAAAAGTGCCGGACAGCGAACCGGTTATTGCGCGTGCGGTGTTGCAGGTTAAGACGCCGGATCTGGTCAGCGAACATCAGGAGATTGTCGCCAAACCAGCCACGCTTTCGATGGACGAACTGGGCGAAAAACTGACGACGCTGTTGAAAGATCAGATCCACTTTCAGCTCAACAAACAACAGCAGATCTCCACCATCCGTCTCGATCCACCGTCGCTTGGCAAGCTCGAGATCGCCGTACAACTCGACAACGGCAAACTGATGGTGCACATCGGCGCGAACCAAAGTGAAGTTTGCCGAGCGTTACAGCAGTTTAGCGACGATCTCCGCCAGCATCTGACGGCGCAAAATTTTATGGAGGTGAACGTACAGGTCTCCTCCGAAGGGCAGTCGCAGCAGCAACAACAGTCGGGCCATCAGCAGGAAGAGGTGAGTGCCGCCTTACAGCTTGATGATGCGCCTCAATTTCAACAGAACGAATCCGTTTTGATCAAAGTGTAAAGGCAATATGAAGAAAATCGTGGTGGCAGGCGTGGTCAGCGCCGTTCTGGCGTTGGTGGTCGGCGCTGGAGCAGGATGGAGTGTCTGGCATCATTATGCCGGAAAAGGAAAACCGACTACCGCCGCGCAAACGGAATCGGTGGAAGCTCTGGATGAGAGCAAGAGCGTATTTGTGACGCTGCCGGAAACCATTGTCACTTTGCATGACAACAACGGCGCGGATCATTATTTGTCGGCGGAATTAGTGATGGTGGTCGCCAGTGACAAAGAGGCGGAAAAAATAAAACATCAGGAGCCGCTGTATCAAAGTATTGCGGTTGAATGCCTGACGGAAATGAAATTTGAAGATTTGCGGGGCATGAAAATATCTGCCATCCGCAAACTGATTTCGGATGCGTTAAAGAAAGATCTTCAGCGTCGCAAAATGAGCGCACCGTATAAGGATTTGCTGGTGAAAAAAGTGGTCTTCCAGTAATCACCAGGCGGATATAAACATGCTACAGGACGTATTATTCGAGTCAGAAGAATTTGCTGCCGCGCCGGTATTAACCCCGCAGCAGGAGAGCCACTACTTGCAGGCCTATTTACCGTTGGTGCGTAAAGTGGTGCGGCACCTTGCCCCGCAGTGTAATTGCATTATTGATCGTCAGGATATGGAACAAACGGCGTTAATAGGGCTGCTTAACGCCATTCGCCGCTACGGGCTGCCGGACGAAGGTTTTGCGGGCTATGCCGTGCACCGGATTCGCGGCGCGATCCTGGATGAGCTGCGCGCTCTCGACTGGCGACCGCGCCAGCTGCGACAGAAATATCATCAGATGAAAGACCTGATTCGCGAAACGCGTAAAAAACTGGGGCACGAGCCTGAGTGGTCAGAACTGGCCGTGGAAGGGATCTCGCATGAAGATTATCTCGAATATCAGCAACTGGAAGGGGCGGAAACGCTCGCCAGCCTTGACGAACTGCTGAACGGCGAAGGGCCAGGCATTCCGCTTGCTGGCCGGGAACTGGAAGATCAGTTTGTCACCCAGCAAATGTTGCAACACGCGCTTTCACAATTAAGCGAAAAAGAGCAACTGATCCTCTCCATGTATTACCAGCATGAGATGAATCTCAAAGAGATTGCGCTGGTATTAGGGCTAACCGAGGCCCGAATTTGTCAACTGAATAAACAGATCGCGCAGAAAATTCGTGATTTTGTCTATCCGAATTAAAGTGAAGAAATCATGCAAAAAATATTAGGTTTACTGGTGGTGCTCGGCTGCGTATTTGGCGGTTATTTTGAAGCGGGCGGGCAATTAGTGGCTATCTGGCAACCGGCGGAAATGATCATTATTTTGGGGGCGGGTTTCGGGGCGATGATTATTGGTAACCCGAAACATGTGCTGAAAGAGATTGCCCATCAAATTAAAGGCGTGATCAGTAAAAAACAGCTCGGGCCGGAGTTTCAGCGTCAGCTATTAATGTGCCTGTATGAGTTGCTCGAAATGGTGCAAAACGGTGGTCTGCGGATGTTGGATCAGCATATTGAGCAGCCGGAAGAGAGCACTATTTTTCAGAAATACCCGCTGGTGTTAACCCAGAAGCGGCTGGTGACCTTTATTGCCGATAACTTTCGCCTGATGGCGATGGGTAAAATCGACGCCCATGAGCTGGAAGGCATTCTCGATCAGGAGCTGGACACCGCGGAAGAGTCCCTGTTAACGCCGTCGCGCTCGCTGCAACGTACTGCCGAAGCGATGCCGGGATTTGGTATTTGTGCAGCAGTGCTCGGCATCATCATCACCATGCAGTCGATTGACGGCTCTATCGCCCTGATTGGCCTGAAAGTGGCGGCGGCTCTGGTGGGGACGTTTTTAGGCGTGTTTATCTGCTACTGCCTGATGGACCCGCTTGCCAACGCCATGGAACAACAGGCGCGGGCGGAACATTCTTTGCTGGAATGCGTGCGCACCGTGCTGGTGGCGCAGGCAGGCGGCAAACCGACGCTGCTGGCGGTGGACGCCGGGCGTAAGCTGCTGCATCTGGCATCCAAACCGACCTTCGCCAACCTCGACGCGTGGGTGAATGCGATGCTGGAGCAAGAATAAGCATGAGAAAGACGGGCAACCGCCGCGAACGTGGGGCAAAAACCACCATCGTCCGGCGGCAGATCAAAAAGAATCATGCCGGGCACCACGGCGGGGCGTGGAAGGTGGCGTTCGCCGACTTTACTTTGGCAATGATGGCGCTGTTTATGACGCTGTGGATTGTCAACAGCGTCAGTAAATCCGAGCGTGAAAGCATTATCGCCGCGCTGCACGGGCAGTCGATTTTTAACGGTGGTGGGTTGTCGCCGTTAAATAAAATCAGCCCGTCTCATCCGCCAAAACCTGCCACCGTGGCGGTGCCGGAAGAGACGGAGAAAAAAGCGCGCGACGTCAACGAGAAAACGGCGCTGCTGAAGAAGAAATCCGCCACCGAGCTTGGCGAGCTGGCGACCAGTATCAATACCATCGCCCGTGATGCGCATATGGAAGCGAATCTGGAGATGGAGATTGTTCCCCAGGGATTACGCGTGCTGATTAAAGACGACCAGAACCGCAATATGTTCGAACGCGGCAGCGCGAAGATTATGCCGTTCTTTAAAACTTTGCTGGTGGAGCTTGCGCCAGTGTTCGACTCGCTCGATAACAAAATTATTATTACCGGGCATACCGATGCGATGGCCTACAAAAACAATATCTACAACAACTGGAACCTTTCGGGCGATCGCGCGCTTTCAGCTCGTCGGGTGCTGGAAGAGGCCGGAATGCCGGAAGATAAAGTGATGCAGGTAAGCGCAATGGCGGACCAGATGCTGCTGGATGCCAAAAATCCGCAAAGCGCGGGCAACCGGCGCATTGAGATTATGGTACTGACTAAAAGCGCGTCCGATACGCTGTATCAATACTTTGGTCAGCATGGGGATAAAGTGGTGCAGCCGCTGGTGCAAAAGCTGGATAAGCAGCAGGTACTTTCACAGCGAACGCGCTAGATGCTGAATCTTTACGCATTTCTCAAACCCTGAAATCACTGTATACTTTACCAGTGTTGAGAGGTGAGCAATGCGTAAAATCATTCATGTGGATATGGACTGCTTTTTCGCAGCGGTGGAGATGCGCGACAATCCCGCTCTGCGCGATATCCCTATTGCTATTGGCGGCAGCCGCGAACGTCGGGGGGTGATCAGCACCGCCAATTATCCCGCGCGTAAATTTGGCGTACGCAGCGCTATGCCGACAGGGATGGCGCTCAAATTATGCCCACATCTCACGCTGCTTCCAGGGCGCTTTGACGCCTACAAAGAAGCCTCAAATCATATCCGAGAAATTTTCTCGCGCTATACCTCGCGCATTGAACCGTTATCACTGGATGAAGCCTATCTCGACGTCACCGATAGTGTGCATTGCCACGGTTCTGCGACCCTCATCGCCAAGGAAATCCGTCAGACGATCTTTAACGAGCTGCAACTGACGGCATCTGCGGGCGTTGCGCCGGTAAAGTTTCTCGCCAAAATTGCTTCCGACATGAATAAACCCAACGGTCAGTTTGTGATTACGCCGGCAGAAGTTCCGGCATTTCTGCAAACCTTACCGCTGGCAAAAATTCCCGGCGTCGGCAAAGTCTCGGCGGCAAAACTGGAAGCGATGGGGCTGCGGACCTGCGGTGATGTGCAAAAGTGTGATCTGGTGACTCTGCTCAAACGTTTTGGCAAATTTGGCCGCATTTTGTGGGAGCGTAGTCAGGGGATTGACGAGCGCGACGTTAACAGTGAACGGTTGCGAAAATCCGTCGGCGTAGAACGCACGATGGCGGAAGATATTCATCACTGGTCTGAATGTGAAGCGATTATCGAGCGGCTGTATCCTGAACTTGAACGCCGTCTGGCAAAGGTAAAACCTGATTTACTGATTGCTCGCCAGGGGGTGAAATTAAAGTTTGATGATTTTCAGCAAACCACTCAGGAGCACGTCTGGCCGCGGCTGAATAAAGCTGACTTAATCGCCACCGCGCGTAAAACCTGGAATGAACGCCGTGGCGGGCGCGGTGTGCGTCTGGTGGGGCTGCATGTGACGTTACTTGACCCTCAAATGGAAAGACAACTGGTGCTGGGATTATGATGTATACTATTATGTATATTCTGATGTTCATTATTATGAGGGGATCACTGTATGCATCGAATTCTCGCTGAAAAATCGGTCAATATCACTGAGTTACGTAAAAACCCAGCTAAATACTTTATTGATCAACCGGTTGCGGTTCTTTCTAATAATCGCCCCGCAGGATATCTCTTAAGTGCCAGCGCATTTGAAGCGTTAATGGACATGCTTGCTGAACAAGAGGAGAAAAAACTGGTTAAGGCGCGCTTCCGTCCGAGTGCCGCAAGATTAGAGGAAATTACACGCCGCGCTGAACAATATCTTAATGATATGACGGATGATGATTTCAATGACTTTAAGGAATAAGGATGCGGGTATTCAAAACAAAACTTATTCGCCTGCAACTTACAGCAGAGGAACTTGATGCGTTAACGGCGGATTTTATTTCCTATAAGCGTGACGGTGTTTTGCCAGATATATTTGGTCGCGATGCACTCTACGACGACTCGTTTACCTGGCCATTAATCAAATTTGAGCGAGTTGCTCATATTCATCTGGCAAATGTGAATAATCCATTTCCGCCACAGTTGCGCCAATTCAGCAGAACGAATGACGAAGCGCATTTGGTATATTGTCAGGGTGCGTTTGATGAGCAAGCATGGTTGCTCATTGCCATTCTGAAACCTGAACCTCATAAACTGGCTCGAGATAACAACCAAATGCATAAAATTGGGAAAATGGCAGAAGCGTTTCGCATGCGTTTTTGAATTTATATTATGAATAACATACAAATAAGAAACTATCAGCCTGGTGATTTTCAGCAACTATGCGCTATTTTCCTTCGAGCGGTTACGATGACGGCGAGTCAGCACTATTCTCCACAGCAAATTGCCGCCTGGGCGCAGATTGACGAATCTCGCTGGAAGGAGAAACTCGCGAAATCACAAGTGCGGGTTGCAGTTATTAATGCACAACCGGTTGGTTTTATTACCCGCATTGGACATTATATCGATATGTTATTTGTTGAACCTGAATACACCCGACGCGGGGTTGCCAGCGCTTTGTTAAAACCATTGATTAAGTCTGAATCCGAACTTACGGTGGACGCCAGCATAACCGCAAAGCCCTTTTTTGAACGTTATGGTTTTCAGACAGTTAAGCAGCAGTGCGTTGAATGCCGGGGAGAGTGGTTTACTAATTTTTATATGCGATATAAACCGCGACATTAAATCCAGCTTGCAATGAAAATAACGCCCGCCTAGTATGTGTGCGTTTTCTTATTCCACAAACTGCAAGGAGGTAAATCATGACAAATCCTTTATCAATGACTCTTTGCAGACCTTTCCAGGATTAATTCTTTTTTTCTTGCCCTGGATTCGTCTGCCATTTCCTGATTTTTATTCATAAATGGAATGGTTTATGGGCAAATATATTCGTCCCTTATCCGATGCGGTATTTACCATCGCATCTGATGACCTGTGGATCGAGAGTTTAGCGATCCAACAATTACACACCACGGCAAATTTACCCAACATGCAGCGCGTAGTAGGGATGCCAGATTTACACCCCGGACGCGGCTACCCGATTGGCGCAGCGTTCTTCTCCGCAGGCCGTTTTTACCCGGCACTGGTCGGCAATGATATCGGCTGCGGCATGGCGCTGTGGCAAACAGATATTCTCGTTCGTAAATACAACGCCGATAAGTTTGAAAAGCGATTATCAGCTTTGGATGACGTTGCTGAAGAAAGCTGGCTGGAGGAAAACCTGCTGTCAGCATTTGCACAGCATCCGTGGCGCAGCTCGCTTGGCTCTATCGGTGGCGGAAACCACTTCGCAGAACTGCAACAAGTTGATCAAATCATCGACGCTGAACTGTTTGCACTGGCAGGTCTGGATGCGCAGCATCTGCAACTGCTGGTTCATAGCGGCTCGAGGGGGTTGGGGCAGTCTATTTTACAGCGGCATATTGCCTCGTTTTCGCATCATGGTTTGCCTGAAGGCAGTGACGACGCGCTACGGTATATTGCGGAACATGACGATGCGCTGGCGTTTGCGCGTATTAATCGCCAGATGATCGCTTTGCGCATAATGCAACAGGTTAAGGCCACCGGAAGTCCTGTTCTGGATGTGGCGCATAACTTTGTTAGCGCCTGTCAAATCGGCGATCAACAGGGCTGGTTGCATCGTAAAGGTGCCACGCCGGATGACAACGGTCTGGTGATTATTCCCGGTTCACGCGGTGATTACTCCTGGCTGGTTAAACCTGTTGCGAACGAAAAAACACTCCACTCGCTGGCGCATGGGGCAGGGCGTAAATGGGGGCGCACCGAGTGTAAAGGGCGTCTGGCAGCGAAATACACGGCGACGCAACTCTCGCGTACTGAACTTGGCAGTCGGGTAATTTGTCGCGATAAACAACTCATCTTTGAAGAAGCGCCACAAGCCTATAAATCGGCTGAAAGCGTGGTGCAATGTCTGGTGCAGGCCGGTTTAATTATTCCTGTCGCGCGGCTGCGTCCGGTGCTAACGCTCAAAAACAATGGAGGGAAAAAAGGATGATCTTGCTACAACTCTCCTCAGCTCAGGGGCCGGAAGAATGTTGCCTGGCAGTGAAAAAGGCGCTGGACAGGTTGATTAAAGAAGCTACCCGACAAGACGTCGCGGTAACGGTGCTGGAAACAGAAACGGGTCGCTACTCTGACACGCTGCGTTCAGCGCTGGTTTCTCTGGATGGCGATAACGCATGGGCTCTAAGCGAAAGCTGGTGTGGCACTATCCAGTGGATTTGTCCGAGTCCGTATCGGCCTCATCATGGGCGCAAAAACTGGTTTCTGGGCATTGGGCGTTTTACCGCTGATGAGCAGGAACAATCCGACGCGATCCGTTATGAGACGCTGCGTTCGTCGGGGCCGGGCGGTCAACATGTCAATAAAACCGACTCGGCGGTACGCGCCACGCATCTGGCATCCGGTATTAGCGTGAAGGTTCAGTCAGAGCGCAGTCAGCATGCTAACAAACGGCTGGCGCGATTACTGATTGCCTGGAAGCTGGAACAACAGCAACAGGAAAATAGCGCGGCGCTGAAATCGCAGCGGCGAATGTTCCATCACCAGATTGAACGTGGCAACCCGAGACGGACATTTACAGGGATGGCTTTTATCGAAGGATAATGAAGGATGAAACTGCCGGAAGGCGATTAAACGCCATCCGGCAGCAAATCAAATAATTACTTCGCCGGAATTTCTTTCAGCAGTTCAGTCAGCAGTGTCCAGTAATGACCTACGCTTTCGATATGAACTTGCTCATCCGGAGAGTGTGGACCGGTAATGGTTGGCCCGATAGAAACCATGTCCATTTCCGGATACGGTTTTTTGAACAGACCACATTCCAGGCCCGCGTGAATAATCTGGATGTTCGGCGTCTTGTTGAACAGGCGCTGATAGGTTTCACGTACCAGATGCATCACCGGAGAATTAGCGTCCGGCTGCCAGCCAGGATATGCGCCTTTCGCTTCGGTTTTCGCGCCAGCCAGTTTACCCAGAGAATCCAGCATGCTCACCACGTAGTCTTTACCGCTGTCGATCAGAGAACGGATCAGGCAGTGAATTTCTACGTTATTGTCAGTCATGGTCACCACACCCACGTTCAGGGAGGTTTCGACCACGCCTTTTGCCACGTCGGAGTTGCGGATCACACCGTTCGGGGTGGCGTTCAGCAGACGAATAAAGGTATCGCGAGATTTCGCAATCAGGGCAGCTTTATCGTTCGCAACAGAGTCCAGCAGCAATGCCAGATTTTTCTCTTTCTCTGCCAGCTCGTTTTTCAGGATCTCCTGATAGGTATTCACCAGAGATTTCAGTGCGTCGACTTTATCAGCTGCGACAGCAATCGTCGCAAAGGCTTCACGCGGGATGGCGTTACGCAGTGTGCCACCGTTGAAATCGATAAGGCGCAGGTCCAGCTCTTCCGCATGACCCGCCAGGAAGCGCACCAGCAGTTTGTTGGCATTACCCAGGCCAACGTGGATTTCACCGCCGGAGTGACCGCCTTTCAGACCTTTTAAGGTTAACTTGAAGGTTTCAAAACCAGCTGGAACCGCTTCACGATCTAAATGCAGGTTGGAGGTGAAGTCGATACCCCCCGCACAACCCATGTAGATTTCACCTTCTTCTTCGGAGTCGGTGTTAATCAGAATATCAGCCTGCAACCAGTTGCTCTGTAAGCCAAAAGCACCGTCCATACCGGCTTCTTCGGTCATGGTCAGCAGCACTTCCAGCGGGCCGTGAACCACGTTTTCGTCAGCCAGAACCGCCAGTGCAGAGGCCATACCAATGCCGTTATCCGCACCCAGCGTGGTGCCGCGCGCTTTAACCCATTCGCCATCAATATAAGGCTGGATAGGATCTTTAGTGAAGTCATGCACGGTGTCGTTATTTTTCTGCGGCACCATATCGAGGTGGGCCTGCAAGACGACCGGTTTACGATTTTCCATACCTGCGGTAGCAGGTTTACGAATCAGGATATTACCTACCTGATCGCGTTCGACATGGAAACCTTTCTCTTTTGCCCAACCAACAATGTATTCAGCGAGTTGCTCTTCATGATAGGACGGGTGAGGAATAGAACAGATTTTGGCAAAAATATCCCACAGCGGCTGTGGAGATAATTGAGACAGTTCAGACACGTTAAGTCTCCTTGTCGATCACCCGCAAAACAGTATTGCAGGTCACAGGGTTAGCAGAAAATGTTGTCAACACAAGACAGGCTTGCGAGATATGTTTGAGAATACCACTTTATCCCGCGTCAGGGAGAGGCAGTGCGTAAAAAGACGCGGACTCATGTGAAATACTGGTTTTTAGTGCGCCAGATCTCTATAATCTCGCGCAACCTATTTTCCCCTCGAACACTTTTTAAGCCGTAGATAAACAGGCTGGGACACTTCACATGAGCGAAAAATACATCGTCACCTGGGACATGTTGCAGATCCATGCACGTAAACTCGCAAGCCGACTGATGCCTTCTGAACAATGGAAAGGCATTATTGCCGTAAGCCGTGGCGGTCTGGTACCGGGTGCGTTACTGGCGCGTGAACTGGGTATTCGTCATGTCGATACCGTTTGTATTTCCAGCTACGATCACGACAACCAGCGCGAGCTTAAAGTGCTGAAACGCGCAGAAGGCGATGGCGAAGGCTTCATCGTTATTGATGACCTGGTGGATACCGGTGGTACTGCGGTTGCGATTCGTGAAATGTATCCAAAAGCGCACTTTGTCACCATCTTCGCAAAACCGGCTGGTCGTCCGCTGGTTGATGACTATGTTGTTGATATCCCGCAAGATACCTGGATTGAACAGCCGTGGGATATGGGCGTCGTATTCGTCCCGCCAATCTCCGGTCGCTAATCTTTTCAACGCCTGGCACTGCCGGGCGTTGTTCTTTTTAACTTCAGGCGGGTTACAATAGTTTCCAGTAAGTATTCTGGAGGCTGCATCCATGACACAGGCAAACCTGAGCGAAACCCTGTTCAAACCCCGCTTTAAACATCCTGAAACCTCGACGCTAGTCCGCCGCTTTAATCACGGCGCACAACCGCCTGTGCAGTCGGCCCTTGATGGTAAAACCATCCCTCACTGGTATCGCATGATTAACCGTCTGATGTGGATCTGGCGCGGCATTGACCCACGTGAAATCCTCGACGTCCAGGCGCGTATTGTGATGAGCGATGCCGAACGTACCGACGATGATTTATACGATACGGTGATTGGCTACCGCGGCGGCAACTGGATTTATGAGTGGGCTACCCAGGCGATGGTGTGGCAACAAAAAGCCTGTGCGGAAGAAGATCCGCAACTCAGCGGTCGACACTGGCTGCATGCGGCTACGTTGTACAACATTGCTGCCTATCCTCATCTGAAAGGAGATGACCTGGCCGAGCAAGCGCAGGCTTTGTCAAACCGCGCCTATGAAGAGGCCGCTCAGCGTCTGCCGGGCACGATGCGGCAGATGGAGTTTACCGTACCCGGCGGTGCGCCCATCACCGGCTTTTTGCATATGCCGAAAGGTGATGGCCCGTTCCCGACAGTATTAATGTGTGGTGGTCTGGATGCGATGCAGACGGACTATTACAGCCTGTATGAACGTTATTTTGCGCCGCGCGGCATTGCGATGCTGACTATTGATATGCCGTCGGTGGGCTTTTCTTCAAAATGGAAGCTCACCCAGGACTCCAGCCTGTTGCATCAGCACGTCTTAAAGGCGCTGCCTAACGTACCGTGGGTAGATCACACTCGCGTCGCGGCCTTTGGTTTCCGTTTCGGCGCTAACGTTGCCGTGCGTCTGGCATACCTTGAATCGCCGCGTCTGAAAGCGGTTGCCTGTCTTGGTCCGGTAGTTCATACCCTGTTGAGTGATTTTAAGTGCCAGCAACAGGTGCCGGAAATGTATCTTGACGTTCTGGCGAGCCGTTTGGGGATGCATGATGCTTCCGACGAAGCGTTGCGCGTGGAGCTGAATCGCTATTCATTAAAAGTGCAAGGATTGCTGGGACGTCGCTGCCCAACGCCAATGTTATCAGGCTACTGGAAGAACGATCCGTTCAGCCCGGAAGAGGACTCACGCTTAATCACCTCATCATCTGCTGACGGTAAATTGTTAGAGATCCCATTTAACCCGGTGTATCGGAATTTTGACAAAGGTCTTCAGGAAATCACCGACTGGATCGAAAAACGATTGTGTTAAAAATTTGCTAAATTTTACCAATTTGGTAAAACAGTTGCATCACAACAGGAGATTGCAATGACGTTACCGAGTGGACACCCGAAGAGCAGATTGATCAAAAAATTTACCGCACTAGGCCCGTATATTCGTGAAGGTAAGTGCGAAGATAATCGATTCTTTTTCGATTGTCTGGCTGTATGCGTCAACGTGAAACCGGCACCGGAAGTGCGTGAGTTCTGGGGCTGGTGGATGGAACTGGAAGCGCAGGAATCCCGTTTTACCTACAGTTACCAGT
Source organism: Escherichia sp. WS1451 (assembly GCF_046487365.1). Classification (NCBI taxonomy): domain Bacteria; kingdom Pseudomonadati; phylum Pseudomonadota; class Gammaproteobacteria; order Enterobacterales; family Enterobacteriaceae; genus Escherichia; species Escherichia sp. WS1451. The sequence goes on along the minus strand of NZ_JBJQJP010000021.1, from coordinate 21,493 downwards.
TTGGTCTGTTCGATAAAGCAGGCGACTGGACGAGTGTTCCGGTAAAAGACACTGAAGTGGTTGAACGACTGGAGCACACCCTGCGTGAGTTTCATGAGAAACTGCGTGAGCTGCTGGCGACGCTGAATCTGAAGCTGGAACCGGCGGATGATTTTCGTGATGAACCGGTGAAGTTAACGGCGTGAGTGAAATGTGCCGGATGTATCACATCCGGCAATATCCATTAAAACTGATAGGTCATGCCAACCGCGACAATATCATCATTATTAATATTCAATTTGTTATCGCTATCCAGTTGGTTGATTTTATAATCAACAAACGCTGACATATTTTTGTTGAAATAATATGTAGCACCGACATCGATATAATTGACCAGATCTTCATCACCGATACCTTCAATATCTTTCCCTTTCGATAAGACATAACCCAGGGATGGACGCAGACCAAAGTCAAACTGGTATTGAGCGACCGCTTCAAAGTTCTGTGTCTTATTGGCAAAGCCGCCAGTTATTGGCGTCATTTTGCGTGTTTCAGAATAGAAAGTTGCCAGATAAATATTATTGGCATCGTATTTCAGACCTGTTGCCCATGCTTCTGCACGCTTGCCTGTGCCACGGCTTTGCAGGTTCTGCTCGTTGGTGCGATCAGAGTTGGTATAGGCTCCACTGATGGCGAAATCGCTGCCACCAAAGTCATATGTCAATGATGTGCCGAAGCCATCGCCGTTTTGCTTTTTAACATCGCGGTTTTCGTTTTTCCCTTGATATTGCAGGGTTAAGTTCAGACCATCGATAACGCCGAAGAAGTCGGTGTTCCTATACGTCGCCAGACCGCTGGCACGTTTGGTCATAAAGTTGTCGGTCTGTGCGGAGGAGTCGCCACCAAATTCCGGGAACATATCGGTCCAGGCTTCCACGTCATACAGCGCGCCCAGGTTACGACCATAATCGAAAGAACCCAAATCTTTATATTTCAACCCGGCAAAAGCGAGACGTGTTTTTTGCTGTGCAGTATCACTCTCCGCTTTATTACCGGCAAACTCTGCTTCCCAACGACCATAACCCGTCAGTTGATCGTTAATTTGTGTTTCGCCTTTAAAACCAAAACGGATATAACTCTGGTCGCCATCTTTACTGTCATTATCACTCATATAATGCATGGCTTTAACTTTGCCATAGACATCCAGTTTATTACCGTCTTTGTTATATATTTCTGCGGCCTGTACGGATACAGATGCCACAATGCCCATCACCACTAATGCCAGAGTGCTCTTTTTCATTTTCATTCCTGATTTTAATTAACGCGCGAATATTCAGCGGGAGAGTCCCGTTGAAAACAGGAAAGTTTTTAACCTGAGATTGTTAAAGATATATTACAGATTAATAATATTCTTAAAATGTGGTAATTTATTAAATCTGTAATAAAAGCGTAAACAACTGCCGCTACGCTTGCTGATCCCGCGCAACAAAACGCCATGCTTTGCTCGCAGATGGTTGGCAACCGACGACAGTCCTGCTAAAACGTTCGTTTGATATCATTTTTTCCTAAAATTGAATGGCAGAGAATCATGAGTGACAGCCAGACGCTGGTGGTAAAACTCGGCACCAGTGTGCTAACAGGCGGATCGCGCCGCCTGAACCGTGCCCATATCGTTGAACTTGTTCGCCAGTGCGCGCAGTTACATGCCGCCGGGCATCGGATTGTTATTGTGACGTCGGGTGCGATTGCCGCCGGACGTGAGCACCTGGGGTACCCGGAATTGCCAGCGACTATCGCTTCAAAACAGCTGCTGGCGGCGGTAGGGCAGAGTCGACTGATTCAACTGTGGGAACAGCTGTTTTCAATTTACGGCATTCATGTCGGGCAGATGTTGCTGACCCGTGCTGATATGGAAGACCGTGAACGCTTCCTGAACGCCCGCGACACCCTGCGTGCGTTGCTCGATAACAATATCGTTCCGGTAATCAATGAGAACGATGCTGTCGCGACTGCAGAGATTAAGGTCGGCGATAACGATAACCTTTCTGCGCTGGCGGCGATTCTGGCGGGTGCCGATAAACTGTTGCTGCTGACCGATCAAAAAGGTTTGTATACCGCTGACCCGCGCAGCAATCCGCAGGCAGAACTGATTAAAGATGTTTACGGCATTGATGACGCACTGCGCGCGATTGCTGGCGACAGCGTTTCAGGCCTCGGAACTGGCGGCATGAGTACCAAATTGCAGGCCGCGGACGTGGCTTGCCGTGCGGGTATCGACACCATTATTGCCGCGGGCAGCAAGCCGGGCGTTATTGGTGATGTGATGGAAGGCATCTCCGTCGGTACGTTGTTCCATGCCCAGGCGACTCCGCTTGAAAACCGCAAACGCTGGATTTTCGGTGCGCCGCCTGCGGGTGAAATCACGGTAGATGAAGGGGCAACCGCCGCCATTCTTGAACGCGGCAGCTCCCTGTTGCCGAAAGGCATCAAAAGCGTGACTGGCAATTTCTCGCGTGGTGAAGTCATCCGCATTTGCAACCTCGAAGGTCGCGATATCGCCCACGGCGTCAGTCGTTACAACAGCGATGCATTACGCCGTATTGCCGGACACCACTCGCAAGAAATTGATGCAATACTGGGATATGAATACGGCCCGGTTGCCGTTCACCGTGATGACATGATTACCCGTTAAGGAGCTGGCCGATGCTGGAACAAATGGGCATTGCCGCGAAGCAAGCCTCGTATAAATTAGCGCAACTCTCCAGCCGCGAAAAAAATCGTGTGCTGGAGAAGATTGCCGATGCACTGGAAGCACAAAGCGAAAACATCATCAACGCTAACGCCCAGGATGTTGCTGACGCGCGTGCCAATGGCCTTAGCGAAGCGATGCTTGACCGTCTGGCACTGACGCCCGCACGGCTGAAAGGCATTGCCGACGATGTGCGCCAGGTGTGCAATCTCGCCGATCCGGTGGGGCGGGTAATCGATGGCGGCGTACTGGACAGTGGCCTGCGTCTGGAGCGTCGTCGCGTACCGCTGGGGGTTATTGGCGTGATTTATGAAGCGCGCCCGAACGTGACGGTTGATGTCGCTTCGCTGTGCCTGAAAACAGGTAACGCAGTGATCCTGCGCGGCGGCAAAGAAACGTGTCGCACTAACGCGGCAACGGTGGCAGTGATTCAGGACGCCCTGAAATCCTGTGGCTTACCGGCGGGTGCCGTGCAGGCGATTGATAATCCTGACCGTGCGCTGGTCAGTGAAATGCTGCGTATGGATAAATACATCGACATGCTGATCCCGCGCGGCGGGGCTGGTTTGCATAAACTGTGCCGCGAACAGTCGACAATCCCGGTGATCACTGGTGGTATAGGCGTATGCCATATTTACGTTGATGAAAGCGCAGAGATCGCTGAAGCATTAAAAGTGATCGTCAACGCGAAAACTCAGCGACCGAGCACATGTAATACGGTAGAAACCTTGCTGGTAAATAAAAACATCGCCGATAGCTTCCTGCCCGCATTAAGCAAGCAAATGGCGGAAAGCGGCGTGACGTTACACGCAGATGCTGCTGCGCTGGCGCAGTTGCAGACAGGCCCCGCGAAGGTGGTGGCGGTTAAAGCCGAAGAGTATGACGATGAGTTTCTGTCATTAGATTTGAACGTCAAAATCGTCAGCGATCTTGACGATGCCATCGCCCATATTCGTGAACACGGCACGCAACACTCCGATGCGATCCTGACCCGCGATATGCGCAACGCCCAGCGTTTTGTTAACGAAGTGGATTCGTCCGCTGTTTACGTTAACGCCTCTACGCGTTTTACCGACGGCGGCCAGTTTGGTCTGGGAGCGGAAGTGGCGGTAAGCACACAAAAACTCCACGCGCGTGGCCCGATGGGCCTGGAAGCACTGACCACTTACAAGTGGATCGGCATTGGTGATTACACCATTCGTGCGTAAATAAAACCGGGTGATGCAAAAGTAGCCATTTGATTCACAAGGCCATTGACGCATCGCCCGGTTAGTTTTAACCTTGTCTACCGTGATTCACGTTCGTGAACATGTCCTTTCAGGGCCGATATAGCTCAGTTGGTAGAGCAGCGCATTCGTAATGCGAAGGTCGTAGGTTCGACTCCTATTATCGGCACCATTTAAATCAATAAGTTACACATCATTAGTACCTTCCTTATTTTTTGACTGGGACAAATTTGGGACCGATGGGTTCAGGATCGAGTCTATTTGCCGTGCGTGTTCGGTAAGGTGATTAGGTGCAAGGTGAGCATATCGACGAACCATTTCGATAGACTCCCAGCCTCCCATTTCCTGTAACACTGACAACGGGACTCCGGCTTGAACCAGCCAACTTGCCCAGGTGTGTCTCAAGTCGTGAAATCTGAAATCATCAATACCAGCCCGTCTCAGCGCCGCTTTCCAGGCTGTGTTTGCGTCATACCGCATCTTCCTTACTGTTGGCGCTTTCGTTCCGTCTGGTTTGGTACAGCTTTCCTTGTACACAAATACCCAACGGTGATGATTCCCGATTTGTTTTTTCAATACGCGACATGCAGTATCATTCAGCGCAACGCCAATTGCGCGGTTTGATTTACTCTCTTCCGGGTTTATCCATGCCACCCGGCGCTGCATATCTATTTGTTGCCATTCAAGGTTGATGATGTTCGAGCGTCTTAAGCCTGTTGCCAGTGCAAATTCAACAACAGACTTTAATGGCTCCGGACATTCATCAATCAGCCTTTGTGCTTCATGGGGCTCCAGCCAGCGGATCCGTTTATTCTTTGGTTGAGGCACTTTAATAATTGGTGCCTTATCCAGCATTTTCCATTCACGCTCTGCGGCTCTTAGTAGGGCCTTTATAAATGAAAGATGCGTAGCCTTCGTTGCAACGGACGCTGGTTTTGGCGTGTATTCTGGAACAGGTTTCCCTTTTTTTCTGCATGCTTCTGCCCTGAGTTTCCAGTTTTCCTCATGACGCCGGTTCGTCATTTTCTGCATTGCTGAATAAATTTTTGATTCAGTAATGTCTCTTAGTTGCATTCCTGCGAAATGTTGAAGCCAGAATCCGATCCGGCTTTTGTCATCGTCCAGTGATTTTTTATGTGCTTTCTCTTCAAGCCACCTGACACACGCTTCCTCGAACGTTATATCAGGTATTTCACCAAGTTTGCTGACCCGCCATGCTTCAGCCTTTAGCTTGTCATGGAGTTCTGTCGCCTGCCTTTTGTCCTTTGTTCCAAGAGACTGTTTAAATCTTTTACCGTTCGGCAATGTGAAACTGGCGTACCATATTTCACCTCTGCGGAAGAGTGACATTTTCTTTCCTCTGTTATGCCATCACCCGCGCTCACCTGGACAGTATGCAGCGGAGACTGAAGAGCCGCAATGCAGGCTTGTCGTGTTGTGAGGTAAGGAGATTTATTCTTAGTGGGATCTTTGCGTGTTGCCTGAAGACGCCCTGTGCGTATCCAGTTAATGGCAGTCGGTCTGGATATCTTGAGAAAATGACAGGCCTCATCGAGTGTGAGGCTGTATGGCTCCATTATTTCACCTCTTGCTGTGACATTGTTGAGAAATGGATACCAGCTCGTTGCTGCCAGACGATCCAACCGAGAGTCATATCCCATGCCATGTATTCGTTATCGCCGTTTTTTGCTCTCCGACGATCTACTAAGTCACCAAAACGCTTTTCCATGAATAATTCATAAGCTTCGCGTTCATCTGGTTCTACTTCCAGAGATAGGAGTGCGATTTCATAAGCACGGCGCTCAATATCGTCTCGCACGTCAAGGCTGCTGATACGCTCTTTAATTTCTTTAATCAGTTCTTTGTCGGTAAAAGTGGTCATTATGCTCCAGCCTCCGGTGCTTTTGGCATTACTGCCCAGTGAGTGATATTGACGTTTTCAAGGTCCCCGACCTGAAATGTCCACTGCCATTCTCCGGTTTCTTTTTGTCCCCAGGTGTACCAGAGAGAACGCCAGCCAATTAGCCAGCCTTCTCCGTTAGCATCGAATAACAAAACACTTTCATTTGCTGGTGGCAGTTCAGTTGACACTGGTATTACTTTGTTTTCCTGTGCTGCACATTTAGCTTCAAGCGCATCGAATTTACGCACCAGGTATTCAGCATCCGTTTCATTCACTTTCAGATCTCGCGGTACACATCTCCCACGAAGAAACCCTTCCATTTCGAAAACATTCATGCGCATTTGCGTAACTCCGATAATTCGTTAAAGCGTTCCATAAACATCCCGTAGGCATGGCCTGGAGCCAGTGGAATCACGTTGAACATCTCTGTTGCCGGGATACCTTCCAGCACAGGCCAGAAAGAGCCATCATCAAGCCCGAGATCGCGGCGTTCGGTTGCCAGCATAATGAGATCGGCATATTTCACTGGCGTGCTCATAACAGGAGGTAACCCGTATTTCTCACGGATTACGGCGTCTATTTTTTCTTCCATCCGTTTATAGTCAGGAAGAAGTCGTTTCAGTGGTGCGGGGATGTCCTGGCAATATGCTTCTGTTGCATCATGCATTAAAGCTTCAAAAGCAAATTCCTGCGGCACCAGCTGGCTGCAAAGCACCGCATGTTGGGCGACACTGTAGAAGTGTGAAAGATGTCCTGCAAAGCGACAGATATTTGAAAGGGAAACCGCGATATCGTTAATAACGATGTCGTCTTTATTTATCCTGTCATAATAAAAATGCTTCCCGGAAAAAGTTTTAATAAATGACATTTTGTTCTCCACGTATATGCGCTGCACCGCGCTGAATTCGGGTAAAAGGAAGCCCTCACCGTCCGGCGATTATTGAGTCAATTACATTTCCAAAAATGCCCCCGTAGGGGCGGTTAGTTTCTCCACAAAACAGAGAAGAACACCTGCGGTGGCAGCTGCCCGGATGGATTGGGTTATGAGCCCGTCGTCCGGTGATGCTCTTCTCTGTTTTGTAAAAAGGACGGTACCAGCCGGAAGCAAGGGTACAAACTGGTACCGCCAGGACTACACACAGCATAAAGTTGTGGTGCCGGGTGCCTCCCGGTGCCTGGCGAAGGTTGCACACCAGGCGGGTGGGTATCCACAGAAGGTCGACTGTCAGCCTCAACCTTAACCCGCGTGCGCTGAGCCGCATTCACCACAACGCTAAGGATTCTCTCTGGTTGAAAATACTTAGCTGTTATGTGCCTGCTTTTAGCCACATCAGGCGAGGTGGACCTAGTTATTCCCCAACAACAAGGATTCGGTTAATCTGGTTATCCCCAACAACGCAAAAGGAAAAGAAATGTCCGGTAATATCTATACGCTGTACAAATCCCACTGTGAAAATGTTGGAAAGTATCGGGGCATTGAAATCAGTGGGGTAGTGTCATCAGTCGAAATAAGCAAAGTTGAATCAAGGGCAACATTACTTACTCTTTTGGACCTTGTCTTACATGAGCACCGGAAGAAATTCGGCACTCCCTATAATCAGTTGAATGGGAAAAAGGCTCTGGTTCACCTTATTCTGATGAAGCATCACTGGATGCCAAAACAGATTAATGAGATGAAATTTGATGAACTTCTTCTTTCAATTCAGGATGAACTCACGCTTGATAAAATAAGCGTAACCGCCCAGAAATTTTTAGATTATCGAGACTGGAGATCACAAATTCATCACTTTGATGATTTTGACGAAAATGAATGGGATCCTAATTTGTCTGCACAATATCTAAAGTAACATCCTGTGATAAAACCGTGATTTCCTGATCCAGTTTTTTTAAGGAGTCTATTGTTTCCTGTCGATAAGACAGCACTTCACGAAGCTGGTTTATAGCTGCCAGCTTCTTTGTCATCCACTCATAAATTTCCTCATCTGTGTAGCCAGGCGCGACGATTTTGGGTTCTGTTTTGTGCATTTCACATCTCCTCAAGTTATCAGTTACTTGTTGATGGGGACCAGATTGTTAAAGAGCTAAGCGTCCTGTAGGGCGCTTTTTTGTTGCTAACGAATCATCCTGGACTTCATATGCCCCAGGCGGCTACTTCGTGGGCGTCCTGCCTGTTCGTTGTTTCGCTTGGGTACATTATGTATCTCAAAGGTACATTGTCAAGTATAAAAAAACCTGCCGAAGCAGGTTCATAAACATTGATTAGGCTTTGATTTTGTATCTTCTTGGTTTTCCTGAGAAAATCACTGTACCAATTATAGAGCAATTACCGTTGATCTTAATGTAAGGCTCAGGCCAGTTTGGGTTTAACGCTTTGAGATAACGCTGTGTCCCATCTTCTATCAACCTTTTGAAGGTGGTTTCGCCTGTATCGTGCATCAATGCAATAACGTCGTCACCGTGGCAGGCAGGTACTTCAGGATCGACAAAAATCATGTCTCCCGGGCGGTACTCATCAATCATTGAATCACCTATCACCCGCAAGATATAAGTCATTTCCCCACAGGGTACAGGGCAGGGATACGTTTCTGCTGTGCTCAAATCAACCTCAGAATATCCAACTTCTTTCCATGCTCCGGCCTGTACCCATGATATGACAGGGACTAATGTGATTTGTTTATTAGTGATTGAAACATCAGGTTTTTTTGTGATGTTCGTTGTCTGGTGTTCTTGATCGAGCCATCCGACAGGCAGGTCGAAACATTTTTCGATGTGTCGTGCCATGCTGTCACCGATATTTTTAGTAGCACCATCTCCCATAAACCTGCTGGTCTGGGTTGGCTCGCGATCAATCATAGTGGCAAAGGAAGAATTCCCGCCAACACCATCTCTCAGTTTTCTGGCGTTAGACCGCCGGATGTCATGGATTGTTTTCATAACGAAATTAAAACCCTTGTACCGTTAAGGTACAAGTATCTTGAAGGTTCATTTCAATCATGTAATATGTACACCGGAGGTACATATTGTATGAAAGCGTATTGGGACTCTTTAACCAAAGAACAGCAGGGCGAGTTGGCCGGAAAAGTTGGCTCAACACCTGGCTACTTACGGCTGGTTTTCAATGGCTATAAAAAAGCCAGTTTTGTGCTGGCTAAAAAACTTGAGCAATGCACGTCAGGTGCAATTACGAAATCTGACTTAAGACCGGATATCTATCCGAAAGATTAGCAGAACACTTTCAATTTTTAACCACAGAACGATGAGGCTAACCGTGGGTAAGCATCACTGGAAAATAGAAAAACAGCCTGAGTGGTACGTGAAAGCTGTCAGAAAAACTATCGCGGCGTTGCCGGGTGGTTACGCTGAAGCGGCTGACTGGCTCGATGTAACAGAAAACGCTTTATTCAACCGCCTTCGTGCAGATGGCGATCAGATTTTCCCGCTGGGATGGGCAATGGTTTTACAGCGTGCTGGTGGCACTCACTTCATTGCTGATGCTGTGGCGCAGTCTGCAAATGGCGTCTTTGTGTCTCTTCCTGACGTCGAGGATGTGGACAACGCCGATATCAACCAACGCCTGCTGGAAGTCATTGAACAGATCGGCAGTTATTCAAAACAGATTCGTTCAGCAATTGAAGACGGTGTAGTGGAACCGCATGAGAAGACAGCAATTAACGATGAGCTGTACCTCTCAATTTCGAAGCTGCAGGAGCATGCAGCACTGGTCTACAAAATCTTTTGCGTTTCAGAAAGTAGTGACGCCCGCGAGTGTGCAGCTCCGGGCGCCGTGGCGTGTCGTGACTGTGGAGAAACTAACGCATGAACAGTTTAACAACACACTACCGTCGCTCGCAACTGATTGCGCTTCCTGTACCGGGTGGAAAAGCGAAGGTGGAGTATTGCTATGCAGTAAATGTACTAGGTGACAGGGAAATTGTAACCCACAGCTTTGCAGAGTGGGCTGTGGGTGATTTCAACCGGCAGAAGGAGACAGTCCTTTGCGACAAGTTAACCGCTGGTTCAAAGATCACTACGGAGTGCCCGTCAGAGTCATTCGTTGGGAGCCGGAAACACAACGGGTTATCTACCTCCGTGAAGGCTATGAGCATGAGTGCTTCAGCCCGCTCGAACAGTTTCGTTGTAAATTCAGGGAAATAGAGGTCGGTCATGAGCACTAAATTAACCGGCTATGTATGGGATGGTTGCGCTGCGTCAGGCATGAAATTATCCAGCGTGGCAATTATGGCCCGCCTGGCTGATTTCAGTAATGACGAAGGTGTGTGCTGGCCATCAATTGAAACTATTGCCCGTCAGATTGGCGCGGGGATGAGTACCGTCAGGACGGCTATCGCACGGCTGGAAGCAGAAGGCTGGTTAACGCGTAAGGCGCGTCGCCAGGGTAACCGCAATGCGTCGAATGTTTATCAGCTTAACGTTGCGAAGCTTCAGGCAGCGGCATTTTCTCAACTGTCAGATTCTGACCCGTCAAAATCTGACGCATCAAAATCTGACCCGTCAAAATTTGATGCGTCGAAATCTGGCAAAAAATCGGGTTTTCACCCGTCAGAATCTGGCGGGGATCCGTCAGTAAAATCAAAACATGATCCGTCAGATAAAAAACCTTCTCGTCCGGACGCTTCGCAACCGGACACGCAGACGGCTGAACAGGATTTTTTAACTCGCCATCCTGATGCGGTTGTATTCAGCCCTAAAAAGCGCCAGTGGGGGACGCAGGATGATTTGACCTGCGCACAGTGGCTCTGGAAAAAAATCATCGCCCTGTACGAGCAGGCTGCCGAATGTGACGGCGAGGTGGTTCGTCCCAAAGAACCGAACTGGACAGCCTGGGCAAACGAAATTCGCCTGATGTGTGTGCAGGATGGTCGTACTCACAAACAAATCTGCGAGATGTACAGCCGCGTCAGCCGCGATCCGTTCTGGTGCCGTAACGTGCTCAGCCCGTCGAAGCTGCGGGAAAAATGGGATGAGCTTTCCCTGCGCTTATCGCCGTCCGTCAGCACGTACACAGAAAAACGCGAAGACCCGTACTTCAAAGCCAGTTACGACAATGTGGACTACAGCCAGATCCCGGCAGGATTCAGGGGGTGAGCATGAGTCTTTTGAATGACGTTCAGAAATTCATTGAAGCCCATCCGGGCTGTACTTCCGGAGACATTGCGGATGCTTTTGCAGGTTACTCACGGCAGCGCGTTCTGCAGTCAGCAAGCAAGTTACGTCAGAGTGGGCGTGTGGCTCACCGTTGTGAAGGAGATACACACAGACATTTCCCGCGCCTGACTGAGAGAGCGCAGGATCCGGAACCACAACCAGTTCGTGAAACCAGACCTGTGCGCAATTTCTATGTCGGCACTAACGACCCGCGGGTGATTTTGTGCCTGACCCGCCAGGCGGAAGAACTGGAGTCCAGGGGCTTATACCGTCGTGCTGCAACGGTGTGGATGGCGGCATTCCGTGAAAGCCACTCCCAGCCAGAACGAAACAATTTTCTGGCACGTCGTGAACGGTGTTTACGGAAAAGCAGTAAGCGGGCTGCATCAGGTGAAGAGTGGTATCTCTCAGGGAATTACGTGGGGGCTTAATGAGTAATAAATATTGCCAGGCGCTGGCGGAACTGCGGAACAAACCAGCCCATGAACTGAAGGAAGTGGGCGATCAGTGGCGCACGCCGGACAACATTTTCTGGGGAATTAACACTCTGTTTGGCCCGTTTGTTCTGGATCTGTTTACTGACGGTGATAACGCCAAATGTGCTGCGTATTACACGGCGGAAGACAACGCGTTGGCGCATGACTGGTCAGAACGCCTTGCGGAGCTTAAAGGTGCTGCCTTTGGTAATCCCCCATACAGCCGCGCCAGTCAGCATGAGGGGCAATACATCACCGGCATGCGTTACATCATGAAGCATGCCAGTGCCATGCGTGATAAAGGCGGGCGCTATGTTTTCCTGATCAAAGCTGCCACCAGCGAAGTGTGGTGGCCGGAAGATGCAGATCATATTGCTTTTATTCGCGGGCGTATTGGTTTTGAACTGCCTGCCTGGTTTATCCCGAAGGATGAGAAGCAGGTGCCGACAGGCGCTTTCTTCGCTGGTGCTATTGCTGTTTTCGACAAGACCTGGAAGGGACCGGCAATCAGCTACATCGGGCGCGATGAACTTGAGGCATGTGGTGAGGCCTTTCTGGCGCAGGTTCGCCAGCAGGCAGAAAAACTGGTCAGGGAGATGGCGGCATGACGACGTTAACTCAATGCCAGCAGCAGGTGCTGGATATGCTGATTTCTTATCAGAAAGAACGTGGCTTCCCGCCAACCAATCAGGAGGTGGCAACCATGCTGGGATACCGTTCAGTGAATGCAGCGGTGGAGCATCTTCGCGCACTGGAGAAAAAAGGCGTCATCACGATAAAGCGTGGCGTGGCCCGGGGCATCACGCTTCATACCGCGGTGAAGGACGACGACAGCGAGGCGGTCGGGATTATCCGCTCACTGCTTGCCGGTGAGGAAAACGCAAGGCTGCGTGCAACCCACTGGTTACATGAGAGGGGCCTGAAAGTATGAAGCTGATCCTGCCTTTTCCGCCCAGCGTGAACACGTACTGGCGACACCCCAACAAAGGGGCGTTTGCTGGTAAGAGCCTGATAAGCGCGGCGGGGCGAAAATTCCAGAGCGCGGCGTGCGCAGCAATAGTTGAGCAGTTACGTCGTCTGCCGAAACCAACGTCGGCACCTGCTTCAGTGGAGATCGTGTTGTTTCCTCCGGATAACAGGATCCGCGATCTGGACAACTATAACAAGGCGCTGTTTGACGCCCTGACCCACGCGGGGGTGTGGGAAGACGACAGTCAGGTGAAAAGAATGCTGGTGGAGTGGGGACCGGTTATCCCGGAAGGGAAGGTCGAGATCACTATCAGTAAGTACGAGAAAACGGCGGGTGCAGCCGCCTGATCAAGAGGAGAAACGAAGTATGAATAATCTGATGGTCATTGATGGTATTGAAGTTCGTCGTGATGCTTATGGGCGTTACAGCCTGAACGATCTGCACAGGGCTGCTGGTTCTCTGGATAAGCATAAGCCTGCATTCTGGCTCCGCAATGAGCAAACTGAGCGTTTAATAAGCGAGTTGCAGATTTGCAACTCGGTCAATATAGAGTCAGTTAACGTTATTCGTGGCGGAAATAACCAGGGGACGTATGTCTGCAAAGAACTGGTGTATGCCTATGCAATGTGGATCAGCCCGTCATTCCATCTGAAGGTGATCCGTACTTTCGACATGGTAACCAGCGCACCGGAAAAATTATCCGGACAGGCTGCTGACAAGATGCAGGCTGGTGTGATTCTGCTGGACTTTATGCGCCGGGAATTAAACCTGTCTAACTCTTCAGTGCTTGGTGCCTGTCAGAAACTCCAGGAGGCTGTTGGCTTACCGAATCTGGCACCGCGCTATGCCATTGATGCTCCTGCTGACGCGCCTGATGGCTCAAGCCGCCCCACGCTGTCACTGAGTGCACTGCTGAAGCAGTATGGTATCCGCCTGACAGCTAATCAGGCATATCACCAGATGGTGAAGCTGGGGATCGTCGAGCAGCGCGAACGATACAGCCGTACCGCGATTAACAACATCAAAAAATTCTGGTCGCTGACGGCGAAAGGCTGCATGTTCGGCAAGAACATCACCAGTCCTGCAAATCCGCGCGAGACGCAGCCGCATTTCTTCGAATCCCGATTCCCTGAGCTGTTAAAGCTGCTCGATACCGTTCATTGAGGTGACCGTGAGAGCACTACTGACCCCTGAAATTGCCCCGCGTATGGGGATCGTATTGTTCAGGCCAGGTTCAGAGCTGATGCCCCTGTTTATGCAGGGGCGTGTCCTGCTGGAGCCTGAGCCGGAACGTTATTCATCTTTTGCCAGTGGTGCCGTTCCGGCGGCATCACAACCGCTGGCGGATGATCCTGCCATTCGGGCCGTGTTCCGCAATGAGGCTGTGATCCGTCGGGCGGGGGGCGTGGAATGCCTTGAGAGCTGGTTACTTCGTGAAACAGGCTGCCAGTGGCCTCATTCCGGCTGGCACAGCGAGAATATGACCACAATGCGACACGCGCCGGGCGCAATCCGTCTGTGCTGGCACTGTGATAACCAACTGCGCGATCAGTTCACGGAACGGCTGGAATCAATGGCAACGGATAACTGTGCCCGGTGGGTGTTATCTGTCGTGCGTCGGGATCTCGGTTTTGATGACAGTCACGTTGTGACAATGCCGGAACTGTGCTGGTGGCTGATTCGTAATGACCTGGCGGATGCCTTACCGGAAAGTGCAGCCCGTAAGGCACTGAGATTACCGAAGCCTGTTGTGCCGTCTGTTACCCGGGAAAGTGACCTTGTGCCTTCGGTTCCTGCCACCAGCATCATCCAGGATAAAGCGAAAAAGGTGCTGGCGCTGAAAGTGGATCCGGAGTCGCCGGAGTCTTTTATGTTACGCCCCAAACGTCGCCGCTGGGTTAATGAAAAGTACACGCGATGGGTTAAGACGCAGCCGTGCGCATGTTGTGGAAAACCTGCTGATGATCCCCACCACCTGACAGGTCACGGTCAGGGCGGAATGGGTACAAAAGCGCATGACCTCTTTGTGTTGCCTTTGTGCAGAAAGCATCACAACGAGCTGCATGCGGATACCGTGGCATTTGAAGAGAAGTATGGCTCCCAGCTTGAGCTGATATTTCGTTTTATCGATCGTGCGCTGGCAATTGGCGTGCTGGCGTAAGTGGAGAACGAGCATGAACCTTGAAGCCTTACCAAAATATTACTCCCCAAAATCTCCAAAATTGAGCGATGACGCACCGGCGACAGGCTCAGGTGGTTTAACGATTACGGATGTGATGGCTGCGCAGGGGATGGTGCAGTCGAAAGCACCGCTTGGGTTTGCCTTATTCCTGGCAAAAGTTGGTGTTCAGGATCCTCAGTTTGCGATTGAAGGTCTGCTCAATTACGCGATGGCACTGGATAACCCGACATTGAACAAATTGAGTGAAGAAACCCGGTTACAGATCATCCCTTACCTTGTGAATTTTGCCTTTGCTGATTATTCCAGGTCTGCGGCAAGTAAGGCTCGCTGTGAGCATTGTGCTGGTACTGGATTTCATAATGTATTGCGCGAAGTGGTGAAACACTCCAGAAGCGGGGAATCTGTTATCAAGGAAGAGTGGGTGAAGGAACTATGTCAGCATTGCCATGGTAAGGGAGAAGTCAGCACCGCGTGCAGAGGGTGTAAGGGTAAAGGTATTGTCCTGGATGAAAAAAGAACCCGGCTTCATGGCACGCCTGTTTATAAGATTTGTGGGCGTTGCAATGGAAACCGGTTTAGCCGTTTACCAACCACACTGGCGCGGCTTCATGTCCAGAAGCTGGTACCAGACCTGACGGATTATCAGTGGTACAAAGGATATGCAGATGTCATTGATAAACTGGTTACAAAGTGCTGGCAGGAGGAAGCTTACGCTGAAGCACAATTGAGAAGGGTGACGAGATAAGCGATTTTCGCCGAAGATAACGACATAATGCTTGTGTTTCTCAAAAAATATGGTTAGCCTTAACGTAAAGATGGGCATTGAATGTCTAACTTTTATAAACCCGCTCAGGTGGGTTTTATGTTGCATGTTTTTTGAACAAGTGATATTGTGATCTCCATCACATTTGTGATGCTGGTTGAAAGGAGATCACCATGCAAAATAGTAAACACACGACCAAGAAGGTCGTGGCAATTGCAAATAATATTGAGATTGGCTCAGTGTTAGTGTCTGCTACTCAGAAAAGTATTCTGCTGAATACTGGTTGGGAATTACCAATTAGAGAAGTAGACAAGCTGTCTCATTCCTATGAGGTTTACATTAAACCTCGTCATAAAACCCTCCATCCTTCGCGATGATGAAAATAAGATTTTTGAGGCCGCCTACGGGCGGCCTTTTTTATGCGCACTTCTGCAAATCAGCGTTATAACCAGCTTCTTTCCCTTTTACTTGTGGCACTTCCGGTAATCGGAGGTGGGAATTATGAAATGCACAACGATCCTCATTCCTGGCCTGATTTACTTGAACTGTTACAGAGCTGGTGGCGTGGAGACACACCGCTGGGTGCAGTGATTATGTCGATCGTTATGGCTGGCTTGCGCATTGCCTATTTTGGCGGGGGGGGGGTGGCTGGAAGCGAAAAACGCTCGAGATTTTGCTCTGTGGTGCTCTGACGCTGACTTTTGCATCCGCTCTTGAGTATGTCGGATGGCCCAAATCGCTTTCTGTTGCCATTGGTGGCGGCGTTGGGCTGATCGGTGTCGATGCTATTCGTGGGGCTGCAATGCGAGTAATCGGTAACAAATTTGGTAGCTCGAAGGAGTAATTTATGCAGGTACTAAATCCTCAGCGTAAAGCTTTCCTTGATATGGTGGCCTGGTCAGAAGGAACGGATAACGGGCGACAACCGACACGTAACCACGGTTATGACGTTATTGTCGGTGGCGAACTATTCGCTGATTACTCCGATCATCCTCGCAAACTTGTCACGCTAAACCCAAAACTCAAATCAACAGCAGCCGGACGTTACCAGCTTCTTTCCCGTTGGTGGGATGCTTACCGTAAACAGCTTGGTTTGAAAGACTTCTCCCCCAAAAGCCAGGACGCTGTGGCATTGCAGCAGATTAAAGAGCGTGGCGCTTTACCGATGATTGATCGCGGTGATATCCGTCAGGCAATCGACCGTTGCAGCAATATCTGGGCGTCGTTACCAGGTGCAGGTTACGGTCAGTATGAACATAAAATCGGCGACCTGATTGCCCGATTTAAAGAGGCTGGTGGGGTAGTAAATGAAGCTGAGATATAAGCTGGTTATTGTTGCCTTCTTTGTTACCGTCATTGGTTCCTTCATCTGGTCTGCCGGGCATTACTACAGCAAATATCAGCACGAGAAGGAGCGTGCTGATGAGGCTGTACGAAATGCTGAATCGGCAACTGCCATTACCAATAACGTCCTGCAATCAATACAAATCGTAAATACAGCACTGGAGGCTAGCCAGCATGCAAAACAACAAATCGCACTGGAGTCACAGAGAACCCAGGAAGATATCAAAGTGGCTGTTGCGAATGATGATTGCGCTTCACGTCCTGTGCCTGCTGCCGCTACTGACCGGTTGCGGAAGTACGCGGACAGTTTACGTGAGCACCCCAGTAGCACCACTGTCAACCAGCCTAACTTCTGAAACACCGATTCCAATAATACCTAGTCCACTGACATATGGTGCTAGCCTAGACCTGAATGCAAGTTTGTTATCTGCATTAGGGCAGTGCAATAGAGATAAAAAGGCTATCCGCAGTATAAACAATGCTAGATGAAGATTTTAATTTAAATTGAAGATGCCTATTACTAGACATCTTTATAATTTATGCTCAAACCAAAGTGGATTTGTTTGTAATATTAAAGACTATTTAGGAGACTCTGAATAATAGGCCATAAAGTTAATGTGTTTGCACCAGCTGAGTAAAATCGCTCCATCAGTTGTAGAGGTTTTGATGACTGATTAAACTTGATATCATTTAAAATGTCGTATATTTCTTGTAGCTTCTCTGCACCAAGCTTATCGTTAATTTCACTTAAGTTATTTTGTATGGCGATTTCTACTTCTTTTATAAGCCGAACTGTTTCTGCTGAGTAATGAATATTGTTGGAAAGAAAAGTATTAGCTGAATCAATAATTTCATAACCAACATCAGCACCAAATGATTTGTTTCCAATCATTTTGATGTTTTCGCATCCCTCAATGCGATAAGCAACGGTTTTCTTTTCACTCATGTTATAACCTGTGTTTAGTTACTTTTATTAGAACCTTGTTATCAGATTTTTCTCATAAAGGAAAGAGTGAAAGAGAAAAATGAATCTCTTTTGTCAAATATGTCTATCAGATTAAAGAGAGTATTTTATGCCAGCACTGATACCTAGAGCCTGCCGTGTTCGCGGCTGCCGCCATACGACGACTGACCCGTCAGGCTATTGCGAAAGCCACAAAAGCGAAGGCTGGAAGCAATACAAGCCAGGTCAGTCCCGTCATCAGCGCGGTTATGGTTCGAAGTGGGATGTTATCCGCGCGCGTGTGCTGAAGCGTGACAAAGGTTTATGTCAGTTATGTCTGCGTGCCGGTGTGGTGCGTGAGGCGAAAACCGTTGACCACATCATCCCTAAAGTGCATGGCGGCACTGATGCCGACAGCAATCTGCAGAGCCTGTGCTGGCCGTGTCATAAGGCGAAGACGGCCCGTGAACGGTTGAAGTAAGAACCAGTTCCCACTGCCAGAGGGGAGGGGCGGGTCAAATCCCTGTGACCTGACGTCTTCCGGACTGCCCGCCCCATCGTTTTTTTATACCCGCGAAAAATGAAATTTAACCAGGAGTGCCGCATATGGCTGGAACGGCGGGGCGTTCCGGGCGTCGCCCCAAGCCAACGGCGCGCAAGGCGCTGGCCGGAAACCCCGGCAAGCGAGCCCTGAATAAAGATGAACCTGTTTTTACGCCCATCAAAGGTGTTGAGCCACCGGAGTGGTTCGCTGAAGAAGATCTCCCTCTCGCCACGATCATGTGGCAACTGACAACCAAAGAACTCTGCGGTCAGGGCCTGCTGTGCGTGACTGACCTCGCGGTGCTTGAGCGGTGGTGTGTGGCCTATGAGTTCTGGCGACGTGCCGTGAAAAATATTGCCAGACAGGGCAACACCATCACCGGCGCAATGGGCGGTATGGTCAAAAATCCTGAGCTGACCGCCAAAAAAGAACAGGAGTCCGAGATGAGCAGTACGGGGGCAATGCTCGGACTCGACCCCAGCAGCCGCCAGCGTCTGATTGGCCTGGCGGGGCAGAAGAAAGCCACTAACCCGTTTCTGAAAATTATCGAATCATGAGCCGGAAATCTTACCCCAACGTAAATGCTGCCAATCAGTATGCCCGGGATGTCGTTCGCGGAAAGATTGTGGCCTGCCAGTTTGTGATTCAGGCCTGCCAGCGCCATCTTGATGACCTGATGGCGGAAAAAAGTAAGTCGTTTCGTTACCGCTTCGACAAGGACCTGGCTGAACGGGCCGCCAAATTTATTCAGCTGTTGCCGCATACCAAGGGTGAGTGGGCATTCAAACGGATGCCCATCACGCTGGAGCCGTGGCAGCTCTTTGTGATCTGCTGTGCGTTTGGCTGGGTCAATAAAGGTACCCGGCTGCGCCGCTTCCGGGAGGTGTATACCGAAATCCCCCGTAAGAACGGCAAATCGGCAATCTCTGCCGGTGTCGCCCTGTATTGTTTTGCCTGTGATAACGAGTTTGGCGCGGAAGTGTATTCCGGTGCCACGACAGAGAAACAGGCGTGGGAAGTCTTTCGCCCGGCGCGACTGATGTGTAAACGCACACCCATGCTGACGGAAGCGTTCGGGATTGAGGTTAACGCCTCAAACATGAACCGTCCGGAGGATGGCGCGCGGTTTGAGCCGCTGATCGGTAACCCCGGTGATGGTTCATCACCCCACTGTGCGGTGGTGGATGAATATCACGAGCATGCCACCGATGCACTTTACACCACGATGCTTACCGGGATGGGGGCGCGACGTCAGCCACTGATGTGGGCCATCACCACCGCCGGGTACAACATTGAGGGGCCGTGCTACGACAAGCGGCGGGAAGTTCTCGAGATGCTCAACGGTTCGGTACCCAACGATGAACTGTTCGGGATCATCTATACCGTTGACGAAGGCGATGACTGGACCGACCCGCAGGTGCTGGAAAAAGCCAATCCAAATATTGGCGTGTCGGTTTATCGCGAATTTTTGTTAAGTCAGCAGCAGCGTGCGAAAAATAACGCCCGTCTGGCAAACGTCTTTAAAACAAAACACCTCAATATCTGGGTGTCGGCGCGTTCGGCGTATTTCAACCTGGTGAGCTGGCAGAGCTGCGAGGATAAATCACTGACCCTTGAGCAGTTCGAGGGGCAGCCGTGCATTCTGGCCTTTGACCTGGCGCGTAAGCTGGATATGAACAGCATGGCGCGACTTTATACCCGCGAGATTGACGGTAAAACGCATTACTACAGTGTGGCCCCGCGTTTCTGGGTACCGTATGACACGGTGTACAGCGTCGAGAAAAATGAAGATCGACGGACAGCCGAACGCTTTCAGAAATGGGTGGAAATGGGCGTTCTGACCGTTACCGATGGTGCGGAGGTGGATTATCGCTACATCCTCGAGGAGGCCAAAGCGGCGAACAAAATCAGCCCGGTCAGTGAGTCACCCATCGACCCCTTCGGGGCGACCGGGTTGTCACATGACCTTGCTGATGAAGACCTGAACCCCATCACTATCATTCAGAACTACACCAACATGTCCGACCCGATGAAAGAGCTGGAAGCGGCAATTGAATCGGGGCGCTTTCATCATGATGGCAATCCCATCATGACCTGGTGTATCGGCAACGTGGTCGGCAAAACCATTCCGGGTAACGATGATGTGGTGAAGCCCGTCAAAGAGCAGGCGGAAAACAAAATCGATGGTGCAGTTGCGCTGATTATGGCGGTTGGCAGAGCCATGCTGTACGAGAAAGAAGACACGTTGTCTGACCACATTGAGTCCTATGGGATCCGCTCGCTTTAACTGAGGTAATTATGATCATGCTGATTCTCGCGCCTCTGGTGGGCGTGCTGGGGGCGCTTTTGCTGGCGTATGGTGCCTGGCTGATTTATCCCCCGGCGGGGTTTGTTGTTGCCGGGGCGTTGTGCCTGTTCTGGTCGTGGCTGGTGGCGCGATATCTCGACCGTACACAGTCGTCTGTCGGCGGAGGTAAATAGTGTTCTTTTCGGGATTATTTCAACGAAAAAGTGACGCACCGGTGACCACGCCAGCAGAGCTGGCGGATGCTATCGGGTTGTCCTACGACACCTATACCGGAAAGCAGATCAGCAGCCAGCGGGCCATGCGACTGACGGCGGTTTTTTCCTGTGTCAGGGTGCTGGCGGAGTCGGTCGGGATGTTGCCCTGCAACCTGTATCACCTGAACGGCAGCCTGAAACAGAGAGCCACTGGCGAACGTCTGCATAAGCTGATCTCCACGCATCCCAATGGCTATATGACGCCGCAGGAGTTCTGGGAGCTGGTGGTCACCTGTCTGTGCCTGCGGGGAAACTTTTACGCCTACAAAGTGAAAGCATTTGGCGAAGTGGCTGAACTGCTGCCCGTCGATCCCGGCTGTGTGGTACCGAAGCTTAACAGTAGCTGGGAGCCGGTCTATCAGGTCACATTCCCGGATGGCTCCACGGATGTACTGAGCCAGGAGGATATCTGGCATGTGCGCACGCTGACGCTGGACGGACTGGTGGGGCTGAATCCCATCGCCTATGCCCGTGAGGCAATATCGCTGGCGGCAGCGACCGAAGAGCACGGGGCCAGACTGTTCAGCAATGGCGCGGTGACGTCGGGTGTGTTGCGTACAGAGCAGACGCTGTCAGATCAGGCTTATGAGCGCCTGAAGAAAGATTTTGAGGAGCGTCACACCGGGCTTGGCAATGCTCACCGCCCGATGATCCTTGAGATGGGGCTGGACTGGAAGTCGATGGCG
>NZ_JBJQJP010000020.1:0-84251 GCF_046487365.1 Escherichia sp. WS1451 | reverse complement strand
ATCAAAAAAGAATAAAACTCAGTCTTGGGGGACTCAGCCCGGTAGAATACCGGACTGAGTATCAAAAAGCCGGTTAACTGAAACTGTCCAGGTTTTGGGGTTCAGTTCAGCAAGCGTCGCATCAGGCATCCACACATTGCCGGGTGGATATCCCCGGCAATCTTCAATTATTGATCCGCAGTTTTATCAAATTTGCCCAGCACTTCGCGCTCATAAGCCAGCGCTTTCTTACGGTCAAATTTGTGTTCCCACTTGGCAATCACCAGCACCGCCAGCGCATTACCCACCACGTTCAGCGCAGTACGCGCCATGTCGAGGATACGGTCAACACCGGCAATAAACGCCAGACCTTCCAGCGGGATCCCTACGCTGCCCAGCGTTGCCAGCAACACCACAAACGACACGCCCGGCACGCCAGCAATCCCTTTCGAGGTCACCATCAGCGTCAGCACCAGAATGATTTCCTGCCAGATGGACAGGTCAATGCCATACAGCTGAGCGATGAAAATAGCGGCAATACTTTGATACAGCGTCGAACCATCAAGGTTAAAAGAGTAACCGGTCGGCACCACGAAACTGGTGATCGACGCCGGTGCACCGTAGGCTTCCATCTTCTCAATAATTCGCGGCAGCACGCTTTCAGAACTGGCAGTGGAGTACGCCAGAATCAGCTCATCTTTCAGAATACGAATCAGGATCCAGACGCTTAACCCGCACAGGCGCGCCACAATTCCCAGTACGACCAGCGCGAAGAACAGAATGGCGAAATGCACCAGCAGCACCAGTTTCGCCAGTGGCCACAGAGACGAGAAACCAAAGTTAGCCACCGTCACCGCAATCAGCGCAAACACACCCACCGGCGCATAACGCATCACCATATGAGTCACTTTAAACATGGTTTCAGAGATGGAGCGGAACACGGTCACCAGCGGTTCACGATGCGTCGCGGGCAGGGATGAAAGCCCCAGACCAAACAGCACCGAGAAGAAGATGATCGGCAGCATTTCGCCTTTCGCCATCGACGCCACGATGTTCGTCGGCACCAGCGACAAAATCGTGCCCATAATGCCGTGGGAACTGCTTTGTACCGCTTCCGTAGTGCTCTGATATTTCGAGATATCGACGGTCGCCAGCTGCGACATATCCACCCCGGCACCGGGCTGGAATACGTTCGCCAGAGTGATCCCCAAAATGATGGCGACGGTGGTGATCACCTCGAAGTAGATAATGGTTTTCGCACCAATACGCCCGAGCTGTTTGGCATCACCAACACCCGCGATACCCACCACCAGCGTGGAGATCACAATCGGCACAACAATCATTTTGATCAGATGGATGAAGATATCACCCGCCGGAGAGAGCAAATTGACGACCAGCCAGTCGCGGCTGTCGCTATGGTAGTGCAGGTAGCTTCCCAGGAGAATGCCCAGCACCATAGCAAACAGAATCTGCCAGGCCAGGCTGAATTTTATATTTTTCATCAGAATAACTTCCTCAATGGAGCGCCGTTCCCCGTTCAGAAACGCGAGAACGTGACATACTGCCAGGGCATGAATTGTGTTGCGTTGGTTTGTAGATTTTTTTAACGCTTATGATCAGTATCATTTGCGCGGTATGTTGCGCAACCCTTTAACAACAGAGCTTTTCGCTGCATTAATGCATAATAACGCGAGTTTATGGCAGGATTAATGAATAACCATTTGTTATGGAAAGATTTTTATTTGTTTAATCTGCAATAATACTGATTGGTGATTATTTTTGGCATATGTTCATTCGATTATTTTTTATGCAGCTCAATAACATAATCTTCATCACCAGATGATTAATCTGATCTCCGCTGCAACAATTTCGCCATATTAATCGACTCGACCAGCTGTGTCCGGTTGATCCGGGGTGAGTTGAGATCCATCACTTTTTGCCATAGTTCGATGGCTTGCGCGTAATTCGCCTGCATAAACGCATCGGAAGCCAGCAGCATCAGAGCGGTGATTTCGTTAGAGTCCAGCGCGAGGGCTTTGTCGATCATTGCGCGAGTCTGGGCGGTCATATGCTGGCTGGCCTGGTAATAAAGCACCGTCGCCAGCGCCGCATACAGTTCAGCGTTCTCACCACGTAGTTGCAACGCCTGACGGTACGCCAGCAGCGAATTGCTGTAATCGTTTTGCCACAGATAATACTCGCCCAGTAACGCCCATTGTTCGCTGTTTTGTGGATTAGCGCGGATTTTATCCTGCAATGCCTGAAGCTGCGCTTCCGGGGTTTGCTGGCTGGCAAACTGATGTAGCGGATCGCGCTGACGCTGATACTCCGCACGTACCTCCTGCCATTTGGGGCTTAACAGATAACTGCCGACACAGAGGAATACCATCAAAATCGTGAGTGTTGTCAGCATTTTCACCGGTATTTGAGGCTGTTTCATCGCTTCGCCCTCACTCGCCAGAGGATCAGTGCCATCAGCAGTAACAACACCACTGGCAGCGCCCACAACACCAGCGTCTGACCCGTTAACGGTGGGTTATAGCGAACAAAATCTCCGTAGCGTTCGGTCATCCAGCCAATGATTTCGACTTCACTTTTCCCCTCTTCCACCATGCTGTAAACCTGATGGCGCATACTGACCGCCACCGGCGCATTGGATTCCAGTAAGTTCTGATTCTGGCACTGCGGACAACGTAACTGGCTGGCAATAGTTAACGCCTGTTGCTGTTGTTGCGGATTGGCGAATTGCCAGGTGTCTACGACCTGAGCACGCGCAAAACAGGTAAATAACAGCAGTAGCGTGAGAAGTCCTTTATTCATCGCGCCTCCTCCCCCGCCATCCGCTTAACAATGCGCCCGCAATCATCAACAATCCTCCCCCCCAGATCCAGCGCACACCGCTTTGTACATACAAACGAAAAGCGTAACGATCCGGCCCAGTTTTCTCCCCCATGACCGCATACCAGTCATGGATGCCGTTCCAGCGAATTGACGGTTCCATCATTTGCTGACGGCGTGCTTCATAAAAACGCCGCTCCGGCGTCAGTTCACCAATACGTTGCTGATGCTCAAACAGTGCCACTATCGCTTTTTCGCTGGTGTAATTGCCCCTGGCTTGCAGATCGAGACGCTCAAAACGGAAGGTGTATCCTGCCAGCGTCACCTGCTGACCCGGCTGTAAATTCAGGCTGATCTCCTGACGGCTGACGCTGGAGACCACGATCCCTGCGGCAAATAACAGCACGCCCGCATGAGCTACCAGCGCCGGAAGCTGCACGCGTTTGCCAGAGACAAACGTCGCCAGCACAATCACCACCAGCATCAACAGACCAAACGGTAACGTTGCGCGGTTAAAATATGGCGCACCAACGGAGAGGCGTCCCCAGCCCAGCAGGCCGTAAATCATCGGATAAAGCGTTCCCACCAGCACGATCAGTAGCACTGCGCAAAACAGCAACAGCGTAGCGAGGATTAACATTTCCCGCGATAACCCCGAAAAACGCACCGCCGGGCCACCGTCCCGCGCTCGCCAGCCATACAGAGCCAGAGACGCAAGGCTAATCAGTGCAAACAGGCTGAACAACGGCACGGCGCGGACGTTATCCAGCGCGAACGCATGAACCGAAACCAGAATGCCAGAACGGACAATTAAGGTGCCCAGCAGCGACAGCATCAGAGTAACTATCGCCAGTAACAGCGACCAGTGACGGAAAATCCCCCGCTGGCGTGTCAGGGACAAACTGTGCAGCAGCGCAGTGGCAGAAAGCCAGGGTAATAAAGAGGCGTTTTCCACCGGATCCCAGAACCACCAGCCGCCCCAGCCCAGTTCGCAATAGGCCCACCAGGAACCGAGGATGATCCCCGCCGTTAATGCGCTCCAGCCAGGTAGTGCCCAGCGCCAGCAAATTCGGGCGCAGGCACCATCAAACTCGCTGCGCAGTAAACTCGCCAGCGCCACGCTCGCCGCCACCATCAAACCGCCATACCCGAGATAAAGCAGCGGCGGATGGAAGATAAGACCGGGATGTTGCAGCATCGGATTGAGATCGCGGCCTTCGATTGCTGGTGGAAATATCCGCACGAAGGGATCGGACCACAGCACTACAAACAGTAGCAGTGCGGCGAGCATGAGAGATAAAACGGCTAGCGTCAGCGGAAATAGCGGATCGGTTTGCTGCCGATAATGCCAGGCAAACAGCGCGCTCCAGGCGGAAAGCAGCAGCACCCAAAGCAGCAGCGAACCTTCATGACCGCCCCACATCGCCGCCAGTTTGAGTTCCCACGACAGCAGGCTGTAGCTATGTTGGGCGACATAAATGACCGAGAAATCGCTGATGAGAAAACAATACGTCAGTACGCCAAAGGCGAGCAGCAGGAGCGCGAACTGCGCCAGAATGCCGATGCAAGTGAGTCGCATCATGGCAGGCCAGCGCAACCGCACTCCCGCAAAGGCCGTCAACGGGGTCAACACGTTGACCCCGAGACTTAACAACAACGCCAGAAAACCGACTTCAGGAAGGAATACGTCCAGAAACCACCTCTGTTCTGGCTTACGCCACCGTTAACTGCCCGGCGTAGAGAATGAAAAAGCGCAGCATCAACACGCCGACCAGGCTGGCCCCACACGCCGCCAGCACGGCAGGAATGCCGGAACTGCGATTGACCCACGGTTTGAGCAACATTGGCACAATCAACCCCAGCCCGGCGACACCAAGCCAGAACCACCACGTCCAGAAACCGCCGCCCAATGCCGCCACCAGCGCACGCACTTTACCGTCATCGCCCAGCGCCAGACCGACAAAAAACGCCACCAGCAGGAAGATTTCGCCCCATACCACAGGGATCTCCATACGGTGTACAAAGTGCGCTTCCGTGGAATGCGGATTTTTGCGCTGACATATCGCCATGGCGATCAGCGCCACCGCCGCACCGGACGAGATGCCGGAGAAGAGGAACAGCACCGGCAGGATCGGGTTATTAAGGAACGGATACGATTTCAGCGCCGACAGCAGAAAGCCGGTATAAGCCCCCAACAACACCGCCAGCACCAGCATCAATGTTTCCAGTCCGCGATGAACGGGCGTCAGCAGGCTCAGAACCTTTTGCACGATCCCCAGCTTCGGCAACCAGCGTTGTTGCAGGGCAAGCAAATCATGTTCAAAGATTTTCGCCAGCCACAGCACCAGCACCACCATGTAGAGCTGAAACAGCATCACCCCCATCGACATCACCGAGGTAAAACTGTAGTGGAACATCAGCTTCCAGAAGGTCCACGGTCTTGTCAGGTGGAAGACGAGGATCAACAGACCAAGGATCACCGCACCAGGCCCGACAATCAGCGTGGTGCGCAGCAACGTGCTGTCTGCACCGCCCGCCTGCGGGTAGACGCGACGTAACAGCACGGCCAGCGTCACCAGACCAGCAGAAATACCAATCAAAAACAGGTAGATGGCAATCGGCCAGTCCCACACCAGCGATTCAAAATGAAATGCGGAAGTCTGCGTCATTGGCTCACCTCCCCGTATTTAAACGGTACGCGGTACAGCTTCGGTTTGGTTCCCAGCGCCAGCTTGTAGCGGTAAGTGGGCTTCTGGCGCAGCAGTTGCGAAATCTCACTGTTGGGATCGTCCAGATTGCCAAACGTCAGCGCCTTCGTCGGGCAAGCCTCAACACACGCGGGCAGCTTACCGGCCTGCAAATGGGTCTTACGGCAGAAATCGCATTTGTCCGCTGTCTTCGTAACCGGATGGATAAAGCGCACGCGGTACGGACAGGCGGCGATGCAGTACTGACAACCGACGCAGAGATCCGGGTTAACATCGACAATCCCGCTGGCAGCGTCGCGAAAAGACGCACCGGTCGGGCAGACGTCAACGCACGGCGCACGATCGCAGTGCTGGCAAGACTTACGGAAGAAGCGATATTTCACATCAGGAAATTCGCCCTGCGGCTCGCTACGAATAATCGTCAGGCGCGAGACGCCTTCCGGCACCTTGTTCACTTTCCGACAAGCATCCATACAGGCGGTACAGCCGATGCATAACGACTCGTCATGCACCATGCCGTAACGCACCCCATTGATATTCAACGTTTTCGCCACCACGCGCCCTGCGGTGCCGCTGACGGCGGCCAGCACGCCGACGCCGGTGAGAAACTGGCGACGAGACCAGGTCATGGCTGCTCCTTAAGCAACGGAACAGACGCCGGGTTAAAGTTCGGATTGGTGCGCTGATCGCTGTGGCAATCGACGCAAATCTTAATCCGTCCTTTGTCACTTAACGTCTGCATCGTATCTTGCTGTGGATGCAGGGAATGGCAGCTGGCGCACGCCACTTTGGTTACGTGGACATCGTGTGGCCAGAACGCTTTTTGCAACTGTTCCGGCAAATGGCAGGACATACAGACGCTGTTCTGCTCTCCAACCTTGTACATCGGCTCGTTAAAGCGCATCACATCTTTCACCCCTTCGCGGTGTTGCGGTGATGGCTGGCCGTGACAGTTGGTGCAGGTGACCGGCAGTTTGTTATTCGGGTTGATAACGGAAGCATGTTTGCCATGCATACCTTCGGTATCTGGCTTATGACAGTCCAGACAGGCGGCATCCGGGTTACGCTGCTGGGTAACTTCGTAGCGATCACCAGATGCCTGCGCCGCAGGGGTAGCGGTAATTCCGTTCAGGCTCCACAACAGGCCCGACGCCAGCACCCCGGCAGTTAATAACGAACGTAATACGCTCATATTCACTCCATTGTGTTTTCCGCCCCTTGCGAGGCGGAACGGGGTTATTGGCTTAACAGACCGTTTTTACGTGCCTGCTCTTCCCACTGCGGGATCACCGTTTTGATGAAGTCCTGCTTCTCGGCCTTGATTTGTTCCATGTTCAGGCCAATGGCCTGCTGGGCTTTCTCTTTGGTCGAGATATCCGGGATCTGGATTTCATGGGTGATGCCTTTGGTCGCCAGCAGTCGCGCCAGTTTAGTGCGCGCATCCGCCGCTTTATCCATCGCCGTACCGAGCATCCTCAGACCTTCTTCCGGTGCGTGCATATGAATGCCGTGGGAAGCGATCGCCAGATCCCAACGCCACTGGGCATGACGGATATCGTCCTGAATCGGCTTCATTTCGGCTTCCGTCGCGCCTGCATCCAGCGCCGCTTTCGCTTCGAAGTGAGCGTGAACCAGTTGATCTTCAACCTTGATTTTCAGGTCGTTAATCGACTGCTTACGTTCCGCGACCACTTTTTGCAAGGCAGCTTTGTCCTGGGTATGGCAGTTCGCACAAGTCTGGGCGAAGTTATCAAACGGATTACCAATTTTATGGTCGGTGTAGAGTTTGCCTTCGGCGTTCTGCACTTTTGGCATATGGCAGTCGATACAGGTCACGTTGTTTTTACCGTGAATGCCCGCTGTCCAGGTTTCATATTCCGGGTGCTGCGCTTTCAGCATTGGCGTTTTCGACAGGGAGTTAGTCCAGTCAGAGAAGGCAATTTTGTCGTAATACTGCTCCATATTTTCGACTTTCATGCCGTCATCCCACGGGAATTTAACCGCTTTGTTTTTGCCGTCGAAGTAATACTCCACATGGCACTGACCGCAAACCATCGATTGCTGGTCGAAACGTCCGGCTTTCTCAAAAGGTTTACCAATGGCTTCCATCGCGCGAGCCGCATACGGACGGGAAAGGGTTAACTCCGGTTTGCCTTTGGCGAACTCTGGCGAGGCGGTGTTATGGCAATCGGCACAACCTAAGTTGTTGACGATTTCCGGGCCGCCGCGCGCCCATTTTCCGTGGAAGTAGCCATCTTCGCCGTCTTTCTGGATCAGACGCGCCACATCCGGGCTTTTACAACTCCAGCATGCCATCGGTAGCGGACCATCTTCAGCGTTTTTCGGCGCACCGGTACGCAGGGTTTCACGCACATCGGTCACAGCAAAGGCATGTCCACGCGGCTTGTTGTAATCGCGCGAGAAGGGATACCCCGCCCACAGGATCACCAGCCGTGGATCTTCCGCCAGGGCGTCAACACGCTCTGACTGTTCCGAGGTGGCTTTCCAGGAGAGATATTGATCGGGATGTTGCGGGGCAAAGGTTTCATTCTTCGCTTCCACAGTTACAGGTGTTGCGGGAGCTGCCGTTTGTTCAGCGTGAACAGAAGTGAAAAAGAAAAAAGGAATCAATAAGCTGAAGATACGGCGTGCGTTTATTTTTATCCTTGTCATAGGGGCTTCATCCGAATTGCGCCATTGTTGCAATGGCGGTTTTTATTGTTTTTCACGACAGTAACCGCACCTACACTGTCATGACATTGCTCGCCCCTATGTGTAACAAATAACCACACTGTGAATGTTGTCTTTAATCAATTGTAAGTGCATGTAAAATACCACTTTAGAGTTAGTCAGTATCTTCCTCTTTTTCAACAGCATGCATAACTGCATGTTCCTCAAAGAATTAATCAACTTTTGTTGCTGACCTTCAAAAATTACCCTGCCGTTTATTTGCACAATTCTACTTTTGCGTGATCTGTCGCCCAAATACTAAACAAAACTGCCAATACCCCTACATTTAACGCTTATGCCACATATTATTAACATCCTACAAGGAGAACAAAAGCATGAGTCAAATTCACAAACACACCATTCCTGCCAACATCGCAGACCGTTGCCTGATAAACCCTCAGCAGTACGAGGCGATGTATCAACAATCTATTAACGCACCAGATACCTTCTGGGGCGAACAGGGAAAAATTCTCGACTGGATCAAACCTTACCAGAAGGTGAAAAACACCTCCTTTGCCCCCGGTAATGTGTCCATTAAATGGTACGAGGACGGCACGCTGAATCTGGCGGCAAACTGCCTTGACCGCCATCTGCAAGAAAACGGCGATCGTACCGCCATCATCTGGGAAGGCGACGACGCCAGCCAGAGCAAACATATCAGCTATAAAGAGCTGCATCGCGACGTTTGCCGCTTTGCCAATACCCTGCTCGAGCTGGGCATTAAAAAAGGTGATGTAGTGGCGATTTATATGCCAATGGTGCCGGAAGCTGCGGTCGCAATGCTGGCCTGCGCCCGCATTGGCGCGGTGCATTCGGTGATTTTCGGCGGCTTCTCGCCGGAAGCCGTTGCCGGACGCATTATCGATTCTAACTCACGACTGGTGATCACTTCCGACGAAGGCGTGCGTGCCGGGCGTAGTATTCCGCTGAAGAAAAACGTTGATGACGCGCTGAAAAACCCGAACGTCACCAGCATTGAACATGTGGTGGTACTGAAACGTACTGGCGGGAAAATTGACTGGCAGGAAGGGCGCGACCTCTGGTGGCACGACCTGGTTGAGCAAGCCAGCGATCAGCACCAGGCGGAAGAGATGAACGCCGAAGATCCGCTGTTTATTCTCTATACCTCCGGTTCTACCGGTAAGCCGAAAGGCGTACTGCACACTACCGGCGGTTATCTGGTGTACGCGGCGCTGACCTTTAAATATGTCTTTGATTATCATCCGGGCGATATCTACTGGTGCACCGCCGATGTGGGTTGGGTTACCGGACACAGTTATTTGCTGTACGGCCCGTTGGCCTGCGGCGCGACCACGCTGATGTTTGAAGGCGTACCGAACTGGCCGACGCCTGCCCGTATGGCGCAGGTGGTGGACAAGCATCAGGTCAATATTCTCTATACCGCGCCCACGGCGATCCGCGCGCTGATGGCGGAAGGCGATAAAGCGATTGAAGGCACCGATCGATCGTCGCTGCGCATTCTCGGTTCCGTGGGCGAGCCAATCAACCCGGAAGCGTGGGAGTGGTACTGGAAGAAGATCGGCAACGAGAAATGCCCAGTGGTCGATACCTGGTGGCAGACCGAAACTGGCGGTTTCATGATCACCCCACTGCCTGGCGCTACCGAGCTGAAAGCCGGTTCGGCAACACGTCCGTTCTTCGGCGTACAACCGGCGCTGGTCGATAACGAAGGTCATCCGCTGGAGGGGGCCGCCGAAGGCAGTCTGGTGATCACCGACTCCTGGCCGGGTCAGGCGCGTACGCTGTTTGGCGATCACGAACGTTTTGAGCAGACCTATTTTTCCACCTTCAAAAATATGTATTTCAGCGGCGACGGCGCGCGTCGCGATGAAGATGGCTATTACTGGATCACCGGGCGCGTGGACGACGTGCTGAACGTCTCTGGTCACCGTCTGGGGACGGCGGAGATTGAGTCGGCGCTGGTGGCCCATCCGAAGATTGCCGAAGCCGCTGTCGTCGGTATTCCGCACAATATTAAAGGTCAGGCGATCTACGCCTACGTCACGCTTAATCACGGGGAGGAACCGTCACCAGAACTGTACGCAGAAGTCCGCAACTGGGTGCGTAAAGAGATTGGCCCGCTGGCGACGCCAGACGTGCTGCACTGGACCGACTCCCTGCCTAAAACCCGCTCCGGCAAAATTATGCGCCGTATTCTGCGCAAAATTGCGGCGGGCGATACCAGCAACCTAGGCGATACCTCGACGCTTGCCGATCCTGGCGTGGTCGAGAAGCTGCTTGAAGAGAAGCAGGCTATCGCGATGCCCTCGTAACTCTCAATTGCCGGATGCGATCCGGGCAACAAGTCGGAAACGATTTGTAGGCCTGATAAGACGCGACAGCGTCGCATCAGGCATTGATTGCCGGATGCGGCGTATAACGCCTTATCCAGCCTACATTCGGCGAGGGTTACCTGGGCGTTAACCCGCTCCCATAAGGGCGCGGGAATTAAAACAATCCCTACATTACCTCTGGAGAATCTGTGATGAATGGCACTATTTATCAGCGGATAGAAGACAATGCGCATTTCAGGGAGTTAGTCGAAAAACGGCAACGGTTTGCCACCATCCTGTCGATTATTATGCTGGCAGTTTATATCGGCTTTATTTTACTGATCGCCTTCGCGCCCGGCTGGCTGGGCACCCCGCTGAATCCGAACACTAGCGTCACACGCGGTATTCCGATTGGTGTTGGAGTAATTGTGATCTCCTTTGTTCTCACTGGTATCTACATCTGGCGGGCGAACGGCGAATTCGACCGTCTTAATAATGAAGTCCTGCATGAGGTACAAGCATCATGAAAAGAGTTCTGACGGCGCTTGCCGCCACACTCCCTTTCGCAGCTAACGCCGCGGATGCTATTAGCGGGGCCGTAGAGCGCCAGCCAACAAACTGGCAGGCGATTATTATGTTCCTGATTTTCGTCGTGTTTACGCTCGGCATTACCTACTGGGCGTCAAAACGCGTACGTTCGCGTAATGACTACTACACGGCAGGCGGCAATATCACCGGTTTTCAGAACGGGCTGGCGATTGCCGGGGACTATATGTCCGCCGCCTCATTCTTGGGGATCTCCGCGCTGGTGTTTACCTCCGGCTATGACGGGCTGATCTACTCGTTGGGCTTCCTGGTGGGCTGGCCAATCATTCTGTTCCTGATTGCCGAACGTCTGCGTAACCTGGGCCGCTACACCTTTGCCGATGTAGCCTCTTACCGCCTGAAACAAGGGCCGATTCGTATTCTTTCGGCCTGTGGTTCTCTGGTGGTGGTGGCGCTTTACCTTATCGCCCAGATGGTGGGCGCAGGTAAACTGATCGAGCTGTTGTTTGGCCTTAACTATCACATTGCGGTGGTGCTGGTCGGCGTGCTGATGATGATGTACGTCCTGTTCGGCGGCATGCTGGCGACCACCTGGGTACAGATTATCAAAGCCGTTCTGTTGCTGTTCGGTGCCAGCTTTATGGCCTTTATGGTGATGAAACACGTCGGCTTTAGCTTCAACAACCTGTTCAGCGAAGCGATGGCGGTACACCCGAAAGGTGTCGACATCATGAAGCCGGGCGGGCTGGTGAAAGATCCGATCTCAGCACTGTCGCTGGGGCTTGGGCTGATGTTTGGTACGGCTGGCTTGCCGCATATTCTGATGCGCTTCTTTACGGTCAGCGATGCCCGCGAAGCACGTAAGAGCGTGTTCTACGCCACCGGATTTATGGGCTACTTCTACATCCTGACCTTTATTATCGGCTTCGGCGCAATCATGCTGGTTGGTGCGAATCCGGAATATAAAGACGCGGCGGGCCATCTGATTGGTGGTAACAACATGGCAGCAGTTCACCTGGCGAATGCAGTGGGTGGCAACCTGTTCCTCGGCTTTATTTCAGCGGTTGCTTTCGCCACCATTCTTGCGGTGGTTGCGGGTCTGACGCTGGCGGGCGCATCGGCGGTGTCTCACGACCTGTACGCTAACGTCTTCAAAAAAGGTGCGACCGAACGTGAAGAGCTGCGGGTATCGAAAATCACCGTACTGATCCTCGGTGTGATTGCCATTATCCTCGGCGTGCTGTTTGAGAATCAGAACATCGCCTTTATGGTGGGGCTGGCGTTTGCCATCGCGGCGAGCTGTAACTTCCCGATCATTCTGCTTTCCATGTACTGGTCGAAACTGACTACCCGTGGCGCGATGCTGGGCGGCTGGTTAGGACTGATTACTGCGGTGGTGCTGATGATCCTCGGCCCGACGATTTGGGTACAGATCCTCGGTCACGAAAAAGCCATCTTCCCGTATGAATACCCGGCGCTGTTCTCTATCAGCGTGGCATTCCTCGGCATCTGGTTCTTCTCGGCAACCGATAACTCAGCGGAAGGCGCGCGTGAGCGTGAACTGTTCCGTGCGCAGTTTATCCGTTCCCAGACCGGCTTTGGCGTTGAGCAAGGCCGCGCGCATTAATCTCCACTAGCCTCTGGTCACCTGACCAACGGTAAAAAGGTGCGATGTACTGCACCTTTTTACCGATTACACCGCCAAGCGTTATTGGTTCTCTTCAATCAGCAACGCTTCAAGCAAATCGAGATCGTGCAATAATTTTTGCAGCGTTTCGTTACTGATCTCCCGCGTGGCGCGCAGGTGGTACAGTTCAGCACGTTCAGAACGCAATGCCGCCAGACGGAAGCGACGCTCCAGGTTCTCTTCCAGGATTGAACTTTCTACATCATTACGTCCATCGGCGCGACGACGCAGGTTACCAATGACGCGAGAACTAACCTCTGTGAGCAGCTGGTTATCGATATTCTCTTCGGTATCCGCCGCCAGACGCTCCTCCATTTTCTGGATTGCCACAATCGCCACTTCTGCCGTTGCCGCTCGCGCAATACGCTCCTCTTTCAACTGCTGCGAATGGTCTGCGACTTCAATGTGTTGCAGCAGAATGGGCAACATCACCACGCCGACAAACAGCGAAAAGAGAATGACGCCAGCCGCCAGGAACACCAACTCATAGCGCTCCGGGAAGACGTTGCCATCCGGCAAGAGCAGCGGGATAGAGAGCACACCGGCTAGTGTGATCGCCCCACGCACTCCGGCAAAAGACGCAATCAGGATTTCTCGTGTGGTCCACGAACCAAACTCCATCGGCTTCTTCTTCAGGAAGCGGTTGCTGAACTTTTTCATCGTCCACAGCCAGCCGAAACGGACCAGCATCAGCGCCGCATAAATCAGAATGATATCGGTAAACAGCATCCAGATTTCGACGTTAGGATCGATTTCTGCCGCCATCAGCGACGTCTCCAGAATCCCCGGCAACTGCAGACCTAACAGCAGGAACACCATGCCGTTAAAGACAAATTCCAGCATCGCCCAGGTGCTGTTTGCGCGCAGGCGCATTGCCAGCGGCGCACGGCGCATCACACCGGAACGGGTGATGGTCATCCCGGCGGCAACCGCAGCGAGGATACCGGAAACGCCAATATGTTCGGCAATCAGATAAGAAGCGAATGGCAGCAAGAACAGTAGAACAATCTGCGTCGCGGGTTCATCACCGCCCCAGCGGCTGAGGAATCGCAGCGAGCGACCATACAGCCAGCTCACTACAAAACCGGCGAGAATACCGCCAATGGCCACTTTCATAAATTCGACCGTCGCACCGCCGACGGTGAAGATCATCGTCCCCATCGCCACTGCTACGGCAAACTTCAACGACACCAGGCCAGAGG
The DNA here is from genome assembly GCF_046487365.1 of Escherichia sp. WS1451. NCBI lineage: Bacteria > Pseudomonadati > Pseudomonadota > Gammaproteobacteria > Enterobacterales > Enterobacteriaceae > Escherichia > Escherichia sp. WS1451. The sequence continues at coordinate 70,267 of NZ_JBJQJP010000020.1, read as the reverse complement.
CGTCATTCATCAACGCTTCGCCCTGCAAAATGCCCATGATTTTTTTCGGGATGCGCCCTTCGCCAACAATTCCGGAGAGCGCCACAGCATCGGTCGGAGAAAGCACCGCCGCCAGCGCAAAGGCGGGGATCAGCGGAATGCCCGGCACCACCCAGTAAATAAGGAAGCCAATGCCGACCACGGTGACCACCACCAGCGCCAGCGCGAGGCCGAAAATCTCTCGACCATGTTCGAGAAATTCACGGGTCGGCGTTTTCCAGCCATCAGCGAACAGCAACGGCGGGATAAACAAGACTAAAAAGAGTTCAGGATCAAACTCCACATGCAAACCAAACGTCGGCCACGCCAGTAGCGCACCGATGGCGATTTGCATAAGCGGAAGCGGGATCTGAAAGGGCATGACACGAGTGACCACCCCGGACAGCGAGACCACGAGGGTCATTATCAGTATGGTGAAGAAGATTTCCATGCGTTCCCTGTTTGCGATGTTTTTTATGATCTGAGAAAGGCGTTATGCCTGAATTCTCATTTTTTCAGAATATCGCAAAAGCTCACACAATGTGCGGAGAAAATAAAAACGGGCAGCCATTGCCACCCGTTTTCAGAATCCTATGTAAGATTAGATAGCCCAGCCACCCGCATAGAAGGTCACCAGCGCCACGGCAATAACGACCGTACCTATGTTCAACTTGCGCCATTCGCCGGAAACCAGACGACCAATCACCAGAGTCGCGAAGCCGATCATGATGCCTGTTACGATGTTACAGGTCAGCACGATGAATACCGCCGTAACCAGACCCGCCATCGCATCAACAAAATCAGCAAAGTCGATTTTCGCCACGTTGCTCAGCATCAGCAGGCCAACGTACATCAGCGCCGGAGCCGTTGCGTACCCCGGAACGAGGTAAGAGAGCGGAGAGAGGAACAGAATCAGCAGGAACAGCACGCCAACGGTGATAGCCGTCAACCCGGTTTTACCGCCCGCCGCCGTACCCGCCGCAGACTCGATGTATACCGCTGCCGGAGCTGCACCCACCAGGCCAGAGAAAACGCTGCTCATGGAGTCGGTGGTCAGTGCTTTCCCGCCGTCGATGATCTGCCCATCTTTATCCAGCAGGTTCGCCTGACCGGCGACGGCGCGGATAGTTCCGGTGGCATCAAATACTGCCGTCATCACCAGTGCCAGAACACTTGGCAGGACTACAGGATTCAGCGCCCCCATAATGTCCAGGCTGCCAATCAGTGAATTGCCGTTTTCATCGCTCAATGAAGGCATGGCGAAAACGCCGGAGAAATGGACGTTAGGATCGAAGATCAAACCGACAATTGAGATACCGATAATGGTCAGCAGAATGCCACCAGGGACTTTCAGTTTTTCCAGGCCGATAATCACTGCCAGCCCCACCAACGACATCATCACCGGAAAGGTCGTGAAATCCCCCAGCGCGACGGGCAGACCATCAAGTGGGTTTTTAATCACCAGACCGACACCATTAGCAGCAATCAGCAGCAGGAACAGACCGATACCAATCCCCGTGCCGTGCGCCACACCGTGCGGCAAGTTGCGCAAAATCCAGCTACGGATACCCGTGGCAGAAATGACCGTAAACAGCACACCCATCAGGAACACGGCACCCAGCGCGACAGGTACGCTAATATGTTGCCCCAGCACCAGACTGAATGCGGTAAACGCCGTCAGGGAGATGGCGCAACCAATCGCCAACGGCAGATTAGCCCACAGACCCATCACGATAGAACCGAGTCCGGCAACCAGACAGGTCGCAACGAAAACTGCCGCAGGCGGGAAGCCTGCTTTACCCAACATGCCTGGAACGACGATAACCGAGTAGACCATCGCCAGAAATGTTGTTAACCCGGCAACCACTTCCTGACGGACAGTGCTTCCACGTTGTGAAATTTTAAACCAGGCGTCGAGTGAACCGCCGGTACGCGCTGATGGCGTAGACATAAGAAAACATCCCCTGAGAGTTTAATTTTCGTCAAGATGCGTGGCGGACAATCCCCTGCCAGCGAAACGTTATCTTCCTGCTCCAGGTTTGCGACAATTTGCTGCGTCGCAAAAAAGCAAACGTTTAGCTCCGCGCATACAAAACGGGTGGTAAAAAAAGCAAACGATTATCCGGCGATCATAGCGGCTTTTTCAACCGAAGTTTGCTGCTTTTTTCTCTTTTATTGTCTTGACGATGAAAAACCAGGCAATTGACGCGCAAACGTTATCGTCGATGCGCAAGATTGCAGCGTTATCGAACCGTATACCGTTCAGGATTGCGATAAAAAATCGTCTGAGATGACAAAAATATTGCGGCTAAAAAGTGTACTTTACACTGGCGAAGAAACGCCGGTAACATACAATTAAAGCATCAACACCAACCGGAACCTCCACCACGTGCTCGAATGAGGTGTGTTGACGTCGGGGGAAACCCTCCTGTGTACCAGCGGGATAGAGAGAAAGACAAAGACCGGAAAACAAACTAAAGCGCCCTTGTGGCGCTTTAGTTTTGTTCATCTTCCAGCAAGCGTGCGCCTGTGCCTTCTTCTCCTAAGCGGTCGCCCGGGTTACGCAACGGGCAATCACTGCGCGAAAGGCAGCCACAACCAATACATCCGTCCAGTTCGTCACGCAGCGCCACTAAGGTATGAATGCGCCGATCCAACTCTTCTCGCCATTGGGACGAAAGCTGTTTCCACTCTTTCGCACTTAATGTATGCCCTTCGGGCAACACGCCAAATGCTTCACGAATGGTCGCCAGCGGAATGCCAATACGCTGAGCAATTTTGATGATTGCGACATATCGCAACACATCACGTTTATATCGCCGCTGATTGCCACTATTACGGATACTGCTAATCAACCCTTTGCTTTCATAGAAATGCAGCGCCGATACCGCCACACCGCTGCGTTTCGCCACTTCGCCGGGGGTTAGCAGCGCTTTAATGCGGGGTAATTTCTTTTCCATAAATCGCTTTACCTCAAGTTAACTTGAGGAATTATACTCCCCAACAGATGAATTAACGAACTGAACACTGAAAAGAGGCAGATTTATGTCCCATCAGAAAATTATTCAGGATCTTATCGCATGGATTGACGAGCATATTGACCAGCCGCTTAACATTGATGTCGTCGCAAAAAAATCAGGCTATTCAAAGTGGTACTTACAGCGGATGTTCCGCACGGTGACGCATCAGACACTTGGTGATTACATTCGCCAACGCCGCCTGTTACTGGCCGCCGTTGAGTTGCGCACCACCGAGCGTCCGATTTTTGATATCGCAATGGACCTGGGTTATGTCTCGCAGCAGACCTTCTCCCGCGTTTTCCGTCGGCAGTTTGATCGCACTCCCAGCGATTATCGCCACCGCCTGTAGTTTTATTGCCCGCGCGTTAACTCCCGCGCGGGTAATTGCTCCATCCATTGCATAAACACCTGCGGCGGCATCGCCTTCGCAAAGAACCATCCCTGGCAATAGCGCACGCCGCGTTTGCGCAGCCAGTTAACCTGTTCCTCAGTTTCGACGCCTTCAGCGATCGTTTTTAACCCCAGACTGTGCGCCAGCTCGATGATGTGTTCCGCAATCAAATGACTGGTTTTATGGGTGGTCAGCGTCTCAACAAACGATTTATCGATTTTCAAAATATCGACATTCAATGATTTAAGGTTATGCAAGTTAGAGTAGCCAATACCAAAATCATCAATTGCCACTTCGTAACCAGCCTGGCGGAAAGCCAGAATAATTGGTGTCATTTTGTCGACATCAAGAAATGCATGTTCAGTCACTTCAAATTTAATTTGCTGTGGACGCACCGCGTATTGCTCTGTTTTCTGATTGGTTCGCGCTATCAACCGTGACGTATGAAAATCGGAGGCCGACAGGTTAATAGAAACATAGCGATCGGCATGTGTTGCCAGGTACGCGCCCAGATCGCGGAAGACATTATCAATAACATAATCAGTTACCTGTCCGATCATCCCCTCCTTTTCTGCCAGCGGAATAAACTCTGCCGGATTCATTACTTGCCCCTGCTCACCAGGCCAACGTAACAATGCTTCAGCTCCGATACATTTTTCTGTTTTGATATCGATTATTGGCTGGTAATAAAGGCAAAGTTGATGTTTTTCGAGGGCGCGTTGCAATTTGCGTTTGGGAGACAAATAGTTTTGTCGAATACGTAGCCAGAGTAATAACAGAACAAGACTCCCCAAAATACCGGCGGGTAACGCAAAAATAAGATGATTATAAAAATGCGCTATAAGACGTTGATATGAAGTCGCAACAATGGCTGCAATTGGGCGTTTTGTCGAATAAACTGTCGCATATAAATAGCCATTTCTTTGTACGGTTAAATCATTCAAATGAATCAGTGGAGAAAACGTTGCTGCCGAGGCCTCGTTGCTTAACGAGAAAAAGGTTTTCGTTACCGTATCATATACACCCCATTGCAATGTCGGATCATCAGACATCACTTCACTCCAGAAGAGAGGGTTGATGACCGCCACATAATTTCCCCGCTGCATATAGGTCATTTTATAGCCAGAGAAAAAAGGCGTATCGCGGTAATAATAGATAGAAACGTTAGGTTCACGCTTATAATCGGCCGGTGCAATCGTATAGCCGTTTACAGGCGCTATCAGCGATGAGCATAAAAAATGGTTATCACGGGCATAGATCAATTCATTAATATAAAGATAGCCACGAATAATATTCAACATTCGCTTTTGATGGGCTGGAGTGCAAACTTGCCCCTGATAGCGTTCAGCTGCATCGCTCACTAAATCTGCCTGACGAATGACCAGCTCAGATTTATCCAACGCCAGCTGAGCAAAGGTTCGGAGCTGATTATTCACTTCTGATTTTGCCCAAAAGAAGGCAATCCATAGCGACAGAATGATGGGAAAGAGAACTAAAAAGATAATGCCCGGCAACGCCAGTAATTGGTGTCGTGCACGATGACTCATTGCTATCAATTTCCTGCCTGTTTATACCCGGTCATTGCAAGGCGAGAACCCTGGTTATCGACGTCTTTAGATAAATCTTACGGTATAAATAGCACTTTTGCCTGATTTGAAATTGATACCTTTTTAATCGTCACCTGAATAAAAATAATTCATTGATATTCAAAACTAATTTCCTACAGGAATGCAGAGGCGGTGGGAAGATATACCCTTAATGCCGCTGAAAAAACACATAATCTGTACGGCAATAAAAGTCACGGCCTAATCTGGCTAACAAACAATCAATTGTGATATAGTTCACAAAATTAATGAAACAAACAGAGTGTTTCTTTTTTGTGTTCTGCAAGCCCCGCGATAGCCAGAGTGTATCACGCCTCCCGTGAACAACGCCGCGCTGTCCGAGGCATCGGCTCTTTTCAGAGGAATTGTTTGATGGCTACCCTCACCACTGGCGTGGTTCTTCTTCGCTGGCAACTTCTTAGTGCCGTAATGATGTTTCTGGCCAGCACACTCAACATCCGTTTTCGTCGGTCTGATTATGTCGGGCTTGCAGTGATCAGCAGCGGTCTGGGCGTGGTTTCTGCCTGCTGGTTCGCAATGGGGTTGCTTGGCATCACAATGGCGGATATCACCGCCATCTGGCACAACATCGAGTCAGTGATGATAGAAGAGATGAATCAGACACCGCCACAATGGCCAATGATTTTGACTTGATATGTAGAAGCCTCCAAAACGGAGGCTTCTTTTTTATGGCTGGCAGATGCTTTAATCATCCACCTTAAAACAATATAACCTATTGTTTTAACGACAAATTAGAACGGAATGTCGTCATCAAAATCCATCGGCGGCTCGTTAGACGGCGCTGCCGGGGCGGACTGCTGCGGGCGAGACTGCGCGCCGCCGCTGAACTGATTGCCACCCTGCGGCTGCTGAGGCTGACCCCAACCGCCCTGCGGCTGACCACCACCGATATTGCCACCTGCCGGAGCGCCACCACCCTGACGACCACCCAGCATCTGCATGGTGCCGCCAACGTTCACCACGACTTCTGTGGTGTAGCGATCCTGACCGGATTGATCGGTCCATTTGCGGGTACGCAGCTGACCTTCGATATAAACCTGAGAACCTTTACGCAGATATTCGCTGGCTACTTCTGCCAGTTTGCCGAACAGCACAACGCGGTGCCATTCAGTCTGCTCTTTCATCTCGCCGGTCGCTTTGTCACGCCAGGATTCGGAAGTAGCCAGCGTAATGTTGGCAACTGCGCCACCATTTGGCATGTAGCGTACTTCCGGGTCCTGACCCAGATTACCAACGAGAATAACCTTGTTTACGCCTCTGCTGGCCATGTTCGTGTCTCCTGAAAAAAAATCGTTCTGAATAAGTGTAAACGCGCGATTGTACCATTACCAATAGCGCTTTTACTATGTTGTGACCTCGGTTCCGGGAAACAAACCTGGCCAGACATTGTTACACAACACTCCGGGTAATGCATTCCAATACTGTATATTCATTCAGGTCAATTTGTGTCATAATTAACCGTTTGTGATCGCCGGTAGCACCATGCCACCGGGCAAAAAAGCGTTTAATCCGGGAAAGGTGAATGGATAAGATCGAAGTTCGGGGCGCCCGCACCCATAATCTCAAAAACATCAACCTCGTTATCCCCCGCGACAAGCTCATTGTCGTGACCGGGCTTTCGGGTTCTGGCAAATCCTCGCTCGCTTTCGACACCTTATATGCCGAAGGGCAGCGCCGTTACGTTGAATCCCTTTCCGCCTACGCGCGGCAGTTTCTGTCACTGATGGAAAAGCCGGACGTCGATCATATTGAGGGGCTTTCTCCTGCCATCTCAATTGAGCAGAAATCAACGTCTCATAACCCGCGTTCTACGGTGGGGACAATCACCGAAATCCACGACTATTTGCGTTTGTTGTTCGCCCGCGTCGGCGAGCCGCGCTGTCCGGACCACGACGTCCCGCTGGCGGCGCAAACCGTCAGCCAGATGGTGGATAACGTGCTGTCACAGCCGGAAGGCAAGCGTCTGATGCTGCTTGCGCCAATCATTAAAGAGCGCAAAGGCGAACACACCAAAACGCTGGAGAACCTGGCAAGCCAGGGTTACATCCGTGCTCGTATTGATGGCGAAGTCTGCGATCTTTCCGATCCGCCGAAACTGGAACTGCAAAAGAAACACACTATTGAAGTGGTGGTTGATCGCTTCAAGGTGCGTGACGATCTTACCCAACGTCTGGCCGAGTCGTTTGAAACCGCGCTAGAGCTTTCCGGTGGTACCGCGGTAGTGGCGGATATGGACGACCCGAAAGCGGAAGAGCTGCTGTTCTCCGCCAACTTCGCCTGCCCAATTTGCGGTTACAGTATGCGCGAGCTGGAGCCGCGACTGTTTTCGTTTAACAACCCGGCGGGGGCCTGCCCGACCTGCGACGGCCTTGGCGTACAGCAATATTTCGATCCTGACCGCGTGATCCAGAATCCGGAACTGTCGCTGGCTGGCGGTGCGATCCGTGGCTGGGATCGCCGCAACTTCTATTATTTCCAGATGCTGAAATCGCTGGCAGATCACTATAAGTTCGACGTCGAAGCGCCGTGGGGCAGCCTGAGCGCGAACGTGCATAAAGTGGTGTTGTACGGTTCTGGCAAAGAAAACATTGAATTCAAATACATGAACGATCGTGGCGATACCTCCATTCGTCGTCATCCGTTTGAAGGCGTGCTGCACAATATGGAGCGCCGTTATAAAGAGACGGAGTCCAGCGCGGTACGCGAAGAATTAGCCAAGTTCATCAGCAATCGCCCGTGCGCCAGCTGCGAAGGGACGCGTCTGCGTCGGGAAGCGCGCCACGTGTATGTCGAGAATACGCCGCTGCCCGCCATTTCCGACATGAGCATTGGTCATGCGATGGAATTCTTCAACAATCTCAAACTCGCAGGTCAGCGGGCGAAGATTGCGGAAAAAATTCTTAAAGAGATCGGCGATCGTTTGAAATTCCTCGTTAACGTCGGCCTGAATTACCTGACGCTTTCCCGCTCGGCAGAAACGCTTTCTGGCGGTGAAGCCCAGCGTATTCGTCTGGCGAGCCAGATTGGTGCGGGCCTGGTTGGCGTTATGTACGTGCTGGATGAGCCGTCTATCGGCCTGCACCAGCGCGATAACGAGCGCCTGTTGGGTACGCTTATCCATCTGCGCGATCTCGGTAATACCGTGATTGTGGTGGAGCACGACGAAGACGCGATTCGCGCGGCTGACCATGTGATCGATATCGGTCCTGGTGCGGGTGTTCACGGCGGTGAAGTGGTCGCGGAAGGTCCACTGGAAGCGATTATGGCGGTGCCGGAGTCGTTGACCGGACAGTACATGAGCGGTAAACGCAAGATTGAAGTGCCGAAGAAACGCGTTCCGGCGAATCCGGAAAAAGTGCTGAAGCTGACGGGTGCACGCGGTAATAACCTGAAAGACGTGACGCTAACGCTGCCAGTCGGTCTGTTTACCTGCATCACAGGGGTTTCAGGTTCCGGTAAATCGACACTGATTAACGACACACTGTTCCCGATTGCCCAACGCCAGTTGAATGGTGCGACCATCGCCGAACCGGCACCGTATCGCGATATTCAGGGGCTGGAGCATTTCGATAAAGTGATCGATATCGACCAAAGCCCAATTGGTCGTACTCCGCGTTCTAACCCAGCGACCTATACCGGCGTGTTTACGCCTGTGCGCGAACTGTTTGCGGGCGTACCGGAATCCCGTGCGCGCGGCTATACGCCGGGACGTTTCAGCTTTAACGTCCGTGGCGGACGCTGCGAAGCCTGTCAGGGCGACGGCGTGATCAAAGTGGAGATGCACTTCCTGCCGGACATTTACGTACCGTGCGACCAGTGTAAAGGTAAACGCTATAACCGTGAAACGCTGGAAATTAAGTACAAAGGCAAAACCATCCACGAAGTGCTGGATATGACCATCGAAGAGGCGCGTGAGTTCTTTGATGCCGTACCTGCACTGGCGCGTAAGCTGCAAACGTTGATGGACGTTGGCCTGACGTACATTCGCCTGGGGCAGTCCGCAACCACCCTTTCAGGCGGTGAAGCCCAGCGCGTGAAGCTGGCGCGTGAGCTGTCAAAACGCGGCACCGGGCAGACACTGTATATTCTCGACGAGCCGACCACCGGTCTGCACTTCGCCGATATTCAGCAACTGCTCGACGTACTGCATAAACTGCGCGATCAGGGCAATACCATTGTGGTGATTGAACACAATCTCGACGTGATCAAAACCGCTGACTGGATTGTCGACCTGGGACCGGAAGGCGGCAGTGGCGGCGGCGAGATCCTCGTCTCCGGTACGCCAGAAACCGTCGCGGAGTGCGAAGCTTCGCATACGGCACGCTTCCTCAAGCCGATGCTGTAATCGTTAAGGCCGCTTTCTGAGCGGCCTTTTCCTTTCAGAGTTGCACCAGCAATTTACGTTTTTCTTCCGGCAGCAAATTCACCGCCTGCTGATAAGACGCATCCACCAGATAATAGATTTGCGAATCTGGCAGCGAACCGTCGAGATACACGGTGCTCCAGTGCGCTTTATTCAGATGGCGGCTTGGACGCACATCGCTGTGCTGCTGACGTAGCAGCTCCGCCAGCTCCGGGCTGGTTTTCAGCGAAACCGCCGGGCGATTTTCTACTTCTTTCACCATCGCAAACAGTACATCTTCCACTTTGATCTGCGTCGCTTTCCAGTCGTTATGCACGCTCTGTTCTGCGCCTGGTTTTGCCATGCAATATTGTAGCAACTCCGAAATGGTCATTTTTTACTCCCCTTGTAGTGTCGCGATAATGCGACGCGATCCGCCGTGGATGCGATGTTCCCCCAGCCAGATGCCTTGCCAGGTGCCGGTCTGAATACGCCCTTTATGCACCGGCAATACAAGCGATGTTCCCAGCATTGAGGATTTGATATGAGAAGGCATATCGTCTGCTCCCTCATAGTCATGCTCATAATTTCCGTTGTCGGGAACGGTGCGGAGGAAAAAACGCTCCATGTCGTGGCGTACGGTGGGATCGCAGTTCTCATTAAGTGTCAGAGAGGCGGAGGTATGTTGCAGCAACAGATGCAGTAAACCGATGTTAACGCGCGGCATATCAGCCAGCTGATTCAGAATTTCATCCGTTACCAGATGAAACCCACGAGATTTGGCGCTAAGCGTGAGCGTCTTTTGATACCACATGTGCTGCTCCTTGATAAAACTCTCTTAATCAGTTTGCAGCAAGACAGAGAAAGGATAAAGGTGTGATTAAAAAAACAGCATTCGGGAGAGTGTCACGCTCTCCCGCTCTGTCAGTAATCTGAATTGACGATCACCTCTTCACCAAACGCACCCGCTTGTGGCAAGGGTTTGTAGGTAGAGTTGGAGGCACGCAGAATGCGGATACCACGAGCGCCGACATCGCGTGCGGCGGTAATATCGTTATCGGAATCGCCATAAAAAATTCGGATATTTTTATCCTGCAGCCATTGCGATTTTGTATTTTGCCCTGGTTTATCACCCGCAAAGATCACCGGATTCATGTTGGTGGCAGGAATATGAAAATTATCCGCCAGCGTTTTTGAAACCGTTTCTGTTTTCGTCGGGCTACGACCAGTCACAAAGAAGATCGCGTCACCGCGGCGTACATGCATATCAATCAGCTGGCGAGCGACCTCTTTTGGAATGCTGAATTCATCCCAGCCATTGTTCATTTTTTCCCAGAACACAGGATTTTTCAGATAATCTTCGCTTTCTGGCGAGAAGGTTTTTTTGCCGCGCCAGAAGCCCGGACTGGAAAAAAGTACCGTGTCATCGATATCAAACCCCACCGCCATTGGCGGACGCCCTGCGAGGCTATTTTCAATTTGTGCGACCGAAACCCAATGAATTGGTGCCTGTTCAGCAAGCCTGGCAACGTTAGTACCAGGGTTAAGCGGCGAAGGAGATGAGGCCAGGGCAACAGCGGAACTGTTTAGAGCGAACAATAAGCAAACGGCACTGATTGCCTGTGTGATCTTGCGCATATTTTTCCCTAAATAGTCAGTATGTTGAAACTTTTTATTGTGAGATTTGTTGCAAAAACCATCTGACCATAACGCCAGCAGCAGGGGAAAGGAAGGATTATCTGCGGTTTTTGTGATGAAAAGCAGGATGATTATATTTAACCCAGTAAATACGTTCCTGTCGTTTTTTTGTAAAAAAATGTTTATTCCTCAATGAAGGATACATTAATTTTACGTTTATTATGATGAATCCTCTGCAAATGAGCGAAATTTGATAGAACATTTATCTGCTGTACGATTTAATGAACTTAATGATACAGCATTACAAAAACAATCGAAGTTTATAAAGATGATTTCTGGTTGACCAGAACCCTACCCTACAATGGTGACTAATTTTATTACTCTCGAAGGAGATGATGATATGAATATATCATATGTGAATAGCAACAAAATGACATCTTTACCTGTTGAGCTAGATGCACTAAATAATAAAGATATCTCTTATTCCAAAGATTTTTCTTATGCCAAAGATTTCTTTTTATATATAGAAACACAGTTAAAAATTGCAAAAGATTTTTGTAGACCTGGAGAAGAAGTATCAAGTTCTATTGCAAGTACAATTTTTCACGCTTTTATTGATTTAGTTAACAAAATCAGAGGCAAGAAAGATTGTATGTATATTTGCACGCTTTGCTGTTTTGCCGAGGAGGTTAAAGGTGATTATTCTCATTACAGGACCTTTTCATTTGATATTGGTAATCAATATAAGGTTAAACTTACACAAAGCGGAAAAAAAGAGTTCTCTTTAACATTAGAATTTAACGATACTATAATTGAATCTCAGAAAGTCACAGGCAATAAGGCAAAGCATATTCTTGAGGATATAGAAATATTCTATCGTAACAAACCCGATACTTATTATTAAATTTAATAATGGTTAGATGTGCAAAAATTATTACTCCACACGAAAAAACAGGGAAAGGAATTCCAGATAATTGGGATAAACTTAACAATAAAAGAACTGACAACCTTTTATTATCCCTCACGTAAAACGATGGCATCAAAAAAATCATCTATAAAGCAAGAGTGAAAGCGACGACAGTTTAATTTCACTGCAGGCTGGGTAGCTCCAGCCTGCTTTCCTGCATTACATCACCGCAGCAAACGCCTTTGCCACACGTTGTACATTTGCCGTATTTAACCCGGCGACACACATGCGCCCGCTGGTAATCAGGTAAACACCAAACTCCTCACGTAGTCGGTCAACCTGAGCGGCACTTAAACCGGTATAACTGAACATGCCGCGCTGATTAAGCAGATAATCGAAATTGCGTTCTGGCATCTCTGTGCTTAATACCTTCACCAGTTCCTGACGCATTGCCAAAATGCGAGTACGCATCTCTTCTACTTCCGCCAGCCAGCTGGCTTTCAATGCCTCGTCATTCAGCACCGCTGCCACCACCTGCGCACCAAAATTCGGCGGGCTGGAGTAGTTGCGGCGAACTGTTGCTTTCAATTGCCCCAGTACGCGGTCTGCAGCTTCGGCATCTTCACACAGAACAGAAAGTCCGCCGACGCGCTCGCCGTAAAGGGAGAAAATTTTCGAGAACGAATTGCTCACCAGAGCGGGTAATCCAGCGCTGGCAATGGCGCGAATGGCGTAGGCATCCTCTTCCATACCGGCACCAAATCCTTGATAGGCAATATCAAGAAATGGGATAAGCTCGCGAGCTTTGAGAATTTCAATCACCGCATCCCACTGGTTATTAGTGAGATCGGCACCCGTTGGGTTGTGGCAACATGGATGCAGCAACACAATACTGCGGGCAGGTAATGTTTTCAGCGTCGCCAACAGGTCATTAAAGCGCACGCCGTTAGTCGCTTCGTCATACCAGGGGTAAGTACTTACTTCGAATCCAGCCCCGGTGAATATTGCTACGTGGTTTTCCCAGGTAGGATCGCTGACCCAGACGCCTGATTCCGGGAAGTAGCGTTTCAGGAAATCTGCGCCCACTTTCAATGCCCCTGAGCCGCCAAGGGTTTGAATGGTTGCTACGCGCTGTTGTTGCAGTACCGGATGGTCCGCACCAAACAGCAGCGGCGCAATAGCATGGCGATAGCTGTTAAGCCCTTCCATCGGTAAATAAAGCGAAGCGCCATGAGGCTGCGCATTCAGGCGCGCTTCCGCATCCGCCACGGCTTTCAGTTGTGGAATAATTCCGTCTTCGTTGTAGTACAGACCGATACTTAAATTCACTTTGTCGCTGCGAGGGTCTTCTTTAAAACGCTCCATAAGCGTAAGAATCGGGTCGCCAGCGTAGGCGTCAACTTTTTGAAACACGCGATGGTTCTCCAGGTTTACGGGCAGGTGGTTAAAACACAATAAACCGGAAGTAGACGAAGATCGAGTGGATGTTCAGGGGCGAACGGCAATTAGCAACAGAGTGAGACTAATGATAAACGTACATCCGCCAGAGGCACGACCTTTATAAGAGCATGAAAGAATATCAACTTATTGAATTGGTAGGATTTTATTGGCCGGATAAGGCATTCACGCCGCATCCGGCACAGACAATCAAATATTACAGAACGATTAATCCACGTATTTCATCGCGACCCTTGAAGTCAGGCGCGTGATAAGTTCGTAAGCGCTCACTTTCGTCATTTCAGCGATACGTTCTACGGGCAAACCTTCGCCCCATAAAATGACCGGGTCCCCGGCTTTATCCTGCGCCTGTGGACCTAAGTCGACGCAGATCATATCCATCGCGACTCGCCCGACAATCGGCACTTCGCGACCGTTCACCAGCACTGGCGTACCGGACGGCGCGGCGCGCGGATAACCATCGCCATAACCCATCGCGACTACGCCCAGGCGCGTATCACGTTCGCTTACCCAGGTTCCACCATAACCGACAGGCTCTCCGGCTTTGTGCTCACGCACGGCAATCAGGCTGGAGGTTAGTGACATCACTGGCTGACAGCCAAAATCGGCACCGGTGGAACGATCTTCCAGCGGCGAGACGCCATAAAGAATGATGCCCGGGCGCACCCAGTCAAAATGCGACTGTGGCCACAGCAGAATGCCACCCGATGCGGCAATGGAACGTTGACCTGGTTTGCCTTCGCAAAAGGTATTAAAGATAGCGAGTTGTTTCTCGGTTGCGCCGCATTTTGGTTCATCCGCGCGCGCAAAATGGCTGACGATATTCACCGGCTGACGAACGTTTTTACACTGGGTCAGGCGATGATAAAACGCCTCAGCCTGTTCCGGCCTTACGCCCAGACGGTGCATACCGGTATCGAGTTTCATCCAGACGGTAACCGGCTCGTCCAGGCTGGCCTCTTCCAGCGCAGCCAGCTGTTCTTCGTTATGCACGGCGGTATGAAAATGTTGCGCAGAAATCGTCGGCAGATCTCTGGCATCAAAAAAGCCTTCGAGTAACAGTACAGGTTTGGTGATTCCCCCCGCACGCAGTCGCAGAGCTTCTTCGAGACGGGCTACGCCAAAGGCGTCAGCATCGGGGAGCGTTCGCGCGGTCTCAAGAAGACCGTGACCATAAGCGTTCGCTTTCACCACCGCAACCATTTTACTGGCAGGTGCCAGTTCACGAAGACGTTGCAGGTTGTGTCGCAGAGCGCGGCGGTTAATCACAACAGTTGCCGCTTGCATTTGTGTTCCTTGATAAGTGTTTGCTTTAATTACCTAATTCATAAAATAATTATTATTCGTCGTCGTACTGCGGCCCCGCATAGTTGTCGAAGCGCGACCATTGACCGTTAAAGGTCAGGCGTACCGTCCCGATTGGGCCGTTACGTTGTTTACCGATAATAATTTCCGCGATGCCTTTTAAATCACTGTTTTCGTGATACACCTCATCACGATAGATAAACATGATCAAGTCCGCATCCTGCTCGATAGAGCCAGATTCACGCAGGTCGGAGTTGACCGGGCGTTTGTCGGCACGTTGTTCCAGAGAACGGTTCAACTGGGACAGCGCCACCACCGGCACGTTCAGTTCTTTCGCCAGTGCTTTCAGCGAGCGGGAGATTTCTGCAATTTCCAGCGTACGGTTATCGGAAAGCGCCGGTACGCGCATCAGTTGCAGGTAGTCGATCATGATAAGCCCGATGCCGCCGTGTTCACGGGCAATACGGCGTGCGCGGGAACGCACTTCCGTTGGCGTCAGGCCGGAGGAGTCATCGATATAGATATTGCGTTTTTCGAGCAAAATACCCATGGTGCCGGAAATACGTGCCCAGTCTTCATCATCGAGCTGCCCGGTACGGATTTTAGTCTGGTCAACGCGCGACAGCGACGCCAAAGAACGCATCATAATCTGTTCTGATGGCATCTCCAGCGAGAAGATAAGTACTGGTTTATCCTGCAACATCGCCGCGTTTTCGACGAGGTTCATCGCAAATGTTGTTTTACCCATCGACGGACGCGCGGCGACGATGATCAAATCCGACGGCTGCAAGCCAGCGGTTTTTTTGTTGAGATCGTCATAACCGGTGTTTACCCCGGTAACGCCATCGTGTGGCTGCTGAAACAACTGCTCAATACGCGCCACCGTGGCGTCGAGCACATCGGCGATGTTCTTCGGCCCTTCGTCTTTGTTTGCACGACTTTCGGCAATTTTAAAGACGCGGGATTCAGCCAGGTCCAGCAGATCTTCGCTGGTACGCCCCTGCGGATCAAAACCGGCTTCGGCAATCTCATTCGCAACCGAAATCATCTCGCGAACAACGGCACGTTCACGCACGATGTCAGCATAAGCACTGATGTTCGCCGCACTTGGCGTATTTTTTGACAGCTCCGCCAGATAAGCGAAACCACCGACGCTATCAAGTTGCCCCTGGCGTTCCAGCGATTCCGCAAGGGTAATCAGATCGATAGGACTACCGCTTTCCTGCAAACGCGCCATTTCAGTAAAGATATGACGGTGTGGGCGGGTGTAAAAGTCGTCTGCCACCACCCGCTCGGCTACATCATCCCAGCGTTCGTTATCCAGCATTAAACCGCCCAACACCGACTGCTCCGCTTCGATCGAGTGCGGAGGCACTTTCAGCCCGGCAACTTGTGGATCGCGTTCGCGGGGTTCAGCCTGCTGTTTGTTGAAGGGTTTATTTCCTGCCATAGTGAATGGAGTTACCGAGATAAAGAATGGGTCGAAACTTTACCATATGAAGCAGACCCTGACGATACGTTCTGGAGGACACATGGCAACACGAATTGAATTTCACAAGCACGGTGGCCCGGAAGTACTTCAAGCCGTAGAGTTCACTCCTGCCGATCCGGCGGAGAATGAAATCCAGGTCGAAAATAAAGCCATCGGCATCAATTTTATCGACACGTATATCCGCAGCGGCCTTTACCCGCCGCCATCGCTACCCAGCGGATTAGGTACCGAAGCGGCAGGCATCGTGAGTAAAGTCGGCAGTGGTGTAAAGCATATTAAGGCAGGCGATCGTGTAGTCTATGCGCAGTCGGCGTTAGGCGCTTACAGCTCGGTGCATAACATTAATGCGGATAAAGCGGCGATTCTGCCTGCGGCAATTTCTTTTGAGCAAGCGGCGGCATCCTTCCTGAAAGGCTTAACGGTTTATTATCTGCTGCGCAAAACCTATGAAATTAAACCCGATGAGCAGTTCCTGTTCCACGCAGCGGCTGGCGGCGTTGGCTTAATTGCCTGCCAGTGGGCAAAAGCCCTGGGCGCGAAACTTATCGGCACCGTAGGAACCGCGCAAAAAGCGCAGAGCGCGCTAAAAGCCGGCGCGTGGCAGGTTATTAACTATCGTGAAGAGAATCTGGTCGAGCGATTGAAAGAGATCACCGCTGGTAAGAAAGTGCGCGTGGTGTACGATTCCGTGGGCAGAGACACCTGGGAACGGTCGCTGGATTGCCTGCAACGCCGCGGCTTAATGGTGAGTTTTGGCAACTCATCAGGTGCGGTTACCGGTGTGAACTTAGGCATTCTCAATCAGAAAGGCTCGTTGTATGTGACACGCCCTTCCCTGCAAGGCTATATCACCACGCGGGAGGAATTAACCGAGGCCAGTAATGAACTGTTCTCTTTGATTGCCAGCGGTGTGATTAAGGTCGATGTCGCCGAGCAGCAGAAATATCCGCTGAAGGATGCGCAGCGTGCGCATGAGATTCTGGAAAGCCGGGCGACGCAAGGTTCCAGCCTGTTGATTCCATAAAAGAAATAGGGCTTCCACCTGGGAAGCCCTTTCTTTTTATAGTTCGGCTGTATGTAGGGTACAGCACGATGAATCTGTTAGAGGCGCAATAGTGACAGATTTGATTATCAATTCCTATTTTGTTCTAAGGATAAAACCTTAGGTTGTGATCATCCGCACAATCCCTTAGTAACGCCAGCGGTCATAACGCTGATATTTCGGCACTTTTGGTGCTTTAATCGCCTTAATAACCCACACCATCGCAACCGCCAGTAGTAACCACGGCAGCAACTTAATCATCAATGCCAGCATACCGCCGAGGAACATAATGGCCGTCGCCACAACCAGCGCGGCGATAATGCCCAGCAACGAAACGCCGGTGACCATCAGCATGACAAAAAAGCCAATCACAAAAAGTAGTTCCAGCATGATGCTCTCCCAAATATGAAATCTCTTGCAGGCATTACAAGAATCATGCCAAAAATAATCTATTGATTTAACAGCAAAACGCCCCGCGACGGTGCGCAGGGCGTGGTGAATTTGACTACTTTTTGGTGAAAAGTTAACGCTTATCCGCCACCAGTTTGAGCGCGTGTTCCAGCACATTAATGTCTGCACCCGCTTTATGGGCATTTTCACTTAAATAACGCCGCCACTGCCGCGCGCCAGGAATACCCTGGAACAAGCCCAACATATGCCGGGTAATATGGCCAAGATACGTCCCCTGGCTGAGTTCACGCTCAATGTACGGATACATGGCGCGCACTACCGCCACCGGATCGGCATCGGTATCCGAGGAACCAAAGATCTCTCGGTCTACCGCCGCCAGAATACCCGGATTCTGATACGCTTCGCGCCCGACCATCACGCCATCCATATGTTGCAAATGCGCTTTAGCCTCTTCCAGCGACTTGATACCACCGTTAATCGACATTGTCAGATGCGGAAAGTCACGCTTCAGTTGATACACACGCGGATAATCGAGCGGCGGGATTTCACGGTTTTCTTTCGGGCTTAACCCCGAAAGCCAGGCTTTACGTGCGTGGATGATGAACATCTCACACTCGCCTTTGCCGGAAACGGTGTTGATGAAATCGCAGAGAAATTCATAGCTGTCCTGGTCGTCAATGCCAATACGCGTTTTCACCGTCACCGGAATCGACACCACATCGCGCATCGCTTTCACGCAGTCGGCAACCAGCTGCGCATTACCCATCAGACACGCCCCAAACATGCCGTTCTGCACCCGGTCAGACGGGCAGCCGACATTCAGGTTGATCTCATCATATCCGCGCGCTTCTGCCAGCTTTGCACACTGCGCCAGCGCCGCCGGATCGCTACCGCCGAGTTGCAACGCTACCGGATGTTCTTCTTCACTGTACGCCAGATAATCACCTTTACCGTGAATAATCGCCCCTGTGGTCACCATTTCGGTATACAGCAACGTATTGCGGGAAAGCAGACGCAAGAAATAGCGGCAATGTCTGTCCGTCCAGTCGAGCATTGGTGCAACGCTAAACCGACCACTCCAGTGAACGTCAGTTTTTTCAGGCATTGCGCTGGTTTGGTTGATTTTTTGCATTTCAGAATTACCGTGCATTTTCAAATGTAGAGATTATTTTATCGATATATCATTAAGTTATGTTATTCAGCATCACTGTTCAGGAGGCTCAATAGCGGGGTACTATACCATAACAACAGGAAGCGCCTGTCTCATTGCAAAAGAAAATTGAGATCCTCTCAAGGCATGAAGCTCTCACGAAGTGATGGAAATAATCTTATTAGCCGTTAGCTTTGTTAAGGCCAATGATAAACAATCCAGGTTCGACGATAAATAAAAATCACACATTAAACTACGGTGATATCTCTCCCTGCTAATAGCACTGATAGAGAAAAAAGAACCCAATCAATATTGGGTTCTTTTATGTAAAAACTTCCATGCTATAGGGAAAATTCACATTTTATTTTTCTAACTCAGTACCTAATAGGACATAAATGAACTTAATAATATCTTCGTTAATTAGATCGTTGTCATTTATATTTTTGTCATCCATATCTTTACCAATTATAATTGGCCCCGTTGAGTCCGGGTCAAATGATTGAATAAATTTAATTAACGTCTCACCTGCAGCCTGCATTTTTGTAATGTTTTTGATGTCTTCTTTTTCTTCTCCGGCCTGATTTTTCATCTCCTGCAGCATTACATTAAAATCCAATTCTTTTTTATCTATCAAGTCTTTCAGCTCCGCCAGGTTTTTTTTCATCACTTGACGAGATAATATTTTTATCTGACTTTTTATGTAGTTTTCACAATCATCATTAACTCTCTCTGCTGCTCCTATGATATCTGCTGATGCACTATCATATGAAAATGAAAGTAAAAGGGAGGCCAGGGGTTTTAAGCGAGTATCTTTCTTTACATTATATGCATTTTCCAAATTTAAAAAGCCTTCGCTTACTGTTTTTAGATGTAATGACGCTACAGGTGCTTTACAATAGGATTTATCATAAAATAGCTGAATCGTGGAAGGAAGGCCATTATGATTTATTACGTCGAAAGTACACTTGTCTATTAGAGTTACATCACTATTTTCCATTGGATTACAAACAAAATTCATCGCGTAATGAAAAATCGCCCGATCCACAAATGCAGAAATATAGTCACGATCACCTAATTGCTCATTAGTGCACTGATCAATACACTCCTCAACCCAATTTTTGAGAGCATCTATTCGCTTAATTAAGGAAACATTATTATCACTTGCAGTCCATAAATTATGGGTAATTCTCTGAATAAACAAATCTATTTTTGCAATAATCGCAGCGCGATTACTCATCGTTGCATAATCAACCGATTTATTATATATATCCTTTATTTTTTCTTTGCTCGCATCTTTAATTTCGTATTGATTTGAATGGAGTGTATTATTGAAGAATTCTGTTGCACTTGAAATTATACCTGACATGATATACGCACCTTTTTTGTCGTACCGTGTCCTCCTTATAAGTGTTTTGCCATATGGTCACTATCAAAAATCGCTCATAATTTCTGAAGTACAGGTATGCGATCAACCCCAGTTAAATAAATAGCGAGTTAACTTAAAGCAATTTATTTAAAAATGAAGTATTAATTATTATCGTGTTGATAATGGTACGACCAGGCAACACAACACCTTACGTACAAAACAGAAAATCAACATTACAGCAACAATAAGGGTTCTCGGTGTTTTTCCTGGAACATGGTAAAGTAAGGACATTCTTAACCCCCACTTTGAGGTGCCCGATGGAAAAGACCACAACGCAGGAGTTATTAGCGCAGGCTGAAAAAATCTGCGCGCAGCGTAATGTGCGCCTGACCCCACAGCGCCTGGAAGTGTTGCGCCTGATGAGTCTGCAGGATGGCGCTATCAGCGCTTATGATCTGCTTGATTTGCTGCGCGAAGCTGAACCGCAAGCCAAGCCGCCAACGGTTTATCGCGCGCTGGATTTTCTGCTTGAGCAAGGTTTTGTGCATAAGGTGGAATCCACCAACAGTTATGTGCTCTGTCATCTGTTCGACCAGCCCACCCATACGTCAGCCATGTTTATTTGCGATCGCTGCGGCGCAGTGAAAGAAGAATGTGCAGAAGGCGTGGAAGACATTATGCATACGCTGGCGGCAAAAATGGGGTTTGCCCTGCGGCATAATGTGATTGAAGCACATGGACTCTGTGCGGCATGCGTGGAAGTGGAGGCGTGTCGTCATCCTGAACAGTGCCAGCATGATCACTCTGTACAGGTGAAAAAGAAATCACGTTAAGAGGGCGTACATCCTTGTACACGTCGGGCAGGAGGGATTAATTACCAGCGGTAATCATGGCGTTTTTCCCAACTATCAACCTCTTTTTCTGCCTGATCTTTCTGATAACCGTAGCGTTCCTGGATTTTACCGACCAGTTGATCACGTTTACCTTCAATGATCGTCATATCATCATCGGTCAGTTTGCCCCATTGCTCTTTCACTTTACCTTTAAACTGTTTCCAGTTACCGCCGGCTTCATCTTTATTCATAATCAAGACCTCATCGTTAGGTTGTGAATGAGAGTACGTTCACTTTTCTTCTGAACGTGAGATTAAGTGTAGTCAGCAATTTGGCTTAGGATTATTTATTCAGAATTTTTAACCGTCACGTTGCGGCAAACCAGGTACCGTTGCGCCAGTGACGCCGCCAGATAGCCGCCAGAGAAAGCCCGCGTAACGCCAGAAAGACGGTTAATGCCAGCCACAAACCATGATTCCCCAGCCACGGCAGCGTAAGGAGCGTCAGCGCAAAACCTGCGGCGGCCACCGCCATACTGTTACGCATTTCGGCGGCGCGCGTTGCACCTATAAACATGCCGTCGAGCAGATAACACCAGACGCCGACCAACGGCAAAATCACCTGCCAGATAAGATAGCGGTCAGCCAGCTGCTGAATCTGGGTTAACGACGTCAGCAACGCAATGATGTGTTCCCCTGCCAGCAAATAAACCACCGAAAACAGTAACGCTACAATCCCCGACTGGCGGCACGCTGCCCGCCAGACATCCAGTAACTGGCTACCATCGCGCGCACCGTACGCCTGACCGGAATGCGCTTCAACCGCGTAGGCAAAACCATCCAGCGCATAGGCGGTAAAGGTGAGTAACGTCATCAGAACCGCGTTAACAGCGATAATGTCACTCCCCAGTCGCGCGCCAAGTACGGTGATCGCGCCGAAACAGAGTTGCAACAACAGCGAGCGCAGCATGATATCGCGGTTAAGCGCCAGCAAGTGACGGAAGTTTCCTCGCCAGGCAGTTTTCAGCATTTCGCCGGAGATTCCGCGTAGTTTGAGGATTTTACGCACCATTAGCAGACCAATCAGCAATGTTGCATATTCCGCAATAACCGTCGCCAGCGCCGCGCCCTGCACGTTCATATGCAGCCCCATCACCAGCCAGACATCCAGCACAATGTTGAGGATATTGCCGACCACTAACAAAATTACTGGCGCACGGGCATATTGCACACCGAGTAACCAACCAAGTAATACCAGATTCGCCAGCGACGCCGGTGCACTTAACCAGCGGATTTCAAGAAAGCGTCGCGCCTGTTCTAGCACCGCTTCGCTGCCGCCAACAATATGCAGCGCCAGATCGATAATCGGCGTACGCAGCAGCGCAATTAACGCCCCAGCCCCCAACGCCAACAGCAACGGTTGCACCAGCGCACGGGCTAATGCCTGAGGATTTTTGGCACCATAAGCCTGCGCAGTCAGCCCGGTGGTGCTCATGCGTAAAAACAGCAACAGCATAAAGAGAAAGCTGGTCGCCGTTGCACCAACCGCCACGCCGCCCAAATAAACCGGACTATCAAGATGACCAATTACCGCCGTATCGACCAGTCCCAGCAACGGAACGGTGATATTGGAGAAAATCATGGGTAAGGCGAGATGCCAGAGTGCTTTATCAGATGAAGTGAGGAATGCCATGCAGACAAGCCTGATGAAGAGAGATGAAAAACAAACCGCGACGCCAGGCGGCATCGCGGTCTCAGATATATGTTACAGCCAGTCGCCGTTGCGAATAACTCCAACCGCCAGCCCTTCAATGGTGAAGCTCTGCTGACGAAGGTCAACGACAATTGGTTTAAACTCGCTATTTTCTGGCAACAGTTCGACTTTATTGCCCTGTTTTTTCAGGCGCTTAACGGTAACCTCGTCATCAATACGTGCGACAACGACCTGACCGTTACGTACATCCTGAGTTTTATGCACTGCCAGCAAGTCGCCATCCATAATGCCGATATCTTTCATCGACATCCCGCTGACGCGCAGCAGGAAATCAGCATTCGGCTTGAATAAGGAAGGATCGACCTGATAATGACCTTCAATATGCTGTTGCGCCAGAAGCGGTTCACCGGCAGCCACACGACCTACCAGCGGCAACCCTTCTTCCTCTTCCTGCAACAGACGAATCCCGCGTGATGCGCCGGAAACAATTTCAATAACGCCTTTGCGTGCCAGCGCCTTCAGATGTTCTTCAGCCGCGTTTGGGGAACGGAACCCCAAACGCTGCGCGATTTCCGCACGCGTCGGCGGCATACCTGTCTGGCTGATGTGATCACGGATGAGATCAAACACCTCTTGTTGCCTGGCCGTTAACGCTTTCATTCCGCCCCCTGGGTGTATATACAGTTATGCTGTGAGTATATACAGCAAAAGGCGATTTTGGAACCATAAACTGCACAATAAACCAGAGATTTATCGAAATCTGGAAGGGTTATCCAAAATGCGACCATAACAGGATGCACCAGGTAATCACGGCGACGATAATCGCAATCAGAACCGCGGCGGATCCCATATCTTTAGCGCGTCCGGAAAGCTCATGGTATTCAGAGCCAATTCGGTCAACCACTGCTTCGATGGCGCTATTGAGGATTTCCACAATCATCACCAGCATCACGGAGCTGATAAGCAGCACGCGGGTAATTGCGTCCACATCCAGCCAGCAGGCGATGACCACCGCCAACAATACCGCTACGCCTTCCTGACGGAATGCCGCTTCGTTGATCCATGCAGCGCGTAAACCTTTCCAGGAATAGCCAGCAGCTTTGATAATTCGGGTGAATCCAGTGGTATTATTGGCCATTGAAAGAACCTTTTTACATTATGAGCGTCAATATCAGTGTACCGTTAAATCCGATGATTCGGGTTTGCGTAACGCCGCGCGAAACATGAGCGGATACCACAGAATTTCCCATGACTTTCTGCTATCCTTGCCGCGCATTTGCATTATTAACCAGAGGCTTTACATCGTTTATGTCCGGCTGGCCACGAATTTACTACAAATTACTGAATTTACCATTAAGCATCCTGGTAAAAAGCAAGTCTATTCCGGCAGATCCTGCCCCGGAACTGGGGCTGGATACCTCTCGTCCAATTATGTACGTTTTACCGTACAACTCGAAAGCTGACTTGCTGACGTTGCGCGCCCAGTGTCTGGCACATGACCTGCCTGACCCGTTAGAGCCGCTGGAAATCGACGGCACGCTACTGCCGCGCTATGTGTTCATTCACGGCGGGCCGCGTGTGTTCACCTATTACACGCCGAAAGAAGAGTCTATTAAGCTGTTCCACGACTATCTCGATTTGCACCGTAGCAACCCAAATCTGGATGTGCAGATGGTGCCAGTATCGGTGATGTTTGGTCGCGCGCCGGGGCGTGAAAAAGGCGAAGTGAACCCGCCGCTGCGTATGCTTAACGGCGTACAGAAATTTTTCGCTGTACTGTGGCTCGGTCGCGACAGTTTTGTGCGTTTCTCGCCGTCAGTTTCGCTGCGCCGTATGGCGGATGAACACGGCACGGATAAAACTATCGCGCAGAAACTGGCGCGCGTGGCGCGTATGCACTTTGCCCGTCAACGTCTGGCTGCCGTAGGCCCACGTCTGCCTGCTCGTCAGGATCTGTTTAATAAGCTGCTCGCCTCCCGCGCCATTGCCAAAGCGGTAGAAGATGAAGCGCGCAGCAAAAAAATCTCCCATGAAAAAGCGCAGCAGAACGCGATTGCGCTGATGGAAGAGATTGCGGCGAATTTCTCTTACGAGATGATCCGCCTGACTGACCGCATTCTGGGCTTCACCTGGAACCGCCTTTACCAGGGTATCAACGTCCATAACGCCGAGCGCGTTCGCCAGTTGGCCCACGACGGTCATGAGCTGGTGTATGTGCCTTGCCACCGCAGTCACATGGACTACCTGCTGCTTTCTTACGTGCTGTATCACCAGGGGCTGGTGCCGCCGCATATCGCCGCCGGGATCAACCTGAACTTCTGGCCGGCCGGGCCGATTTTCCGCCGTCTGGGTGCGTTCTTTATTCGCCGTACGTTTAAAGGCAATAAGCTCTATTCCACCGTTTTCCGTGAGTATCTCGGCGAACTGTTCAGCCGTGGTTATTCCGTCGAGTATTTCGTGGAAGGCGGTCGTTCCCGTACGGGGCGTTTGCTGGATCCGAAAACCGGTACGCTGTCGATGACCATTCAGGCGATGCTGCGTGGCGGCACGCGTCCGATTACGCTGATTCCGATCTATATCGGTTATGAGCACGTCATGGAAGTGGGTACTTACGCCAAAGAACTGCGCGGTGCGACGAAAGAGAAAGAGAGCCTGCCGCAGATGCTGCGCGGTTTAAGCAAGCTGCGTAATCTCGGTCAGGGTTACGTCAACTTCGGTGAACCAATGCCGTTGATGACCTACCTTAACCAGCACGTACCAGACTGGCGTGAATCTATCGATCCCATCGAAGCGGTGCGTCCGGCCTGGTTAACGCCGACGGTCAATAATATTGCTGCCGATCTGATGGTACGCATTAACAACGCAGGCGCGGCAAACGCCATGAACCTGTGCTGTACTGCGCTTCTGGCGTCACGTCAGCGCTCACTCACCCGCGAGCAGTTAACCGAGCAACTCAACTGCTACCTGAATCTGATGCGCAACGTACCTTACTCCACGGACTCTACCGTTCCTTCAGCCAGCGCCAGCGAGCTTATCGATCACGCGCTGCAAATGAACAAGTTTGAAGTCGAGAAAGACACTATCGGCGACATCATCATTCTGCCGCGCGAGCAAGCGGTGTTGATGACCTACTATCGCAACAACATTGCGCATATGTTGGTGCTGCCTTCGCTGATGGCGGCAATTGTCACTCAGCATCGCCACATCTCCCGCGACGTATTGATGGAGCACGTCAATGTGCTTTACCCAATGCTGAAAGCGGAGCTGTTCCTGCGCTGGGATCGCGACGAATTGCCAGACGTTATTGATGCGCTGGCAAATGAGATGCAACGTCAGGGGCTGATTACCCTGCAAGATGATGAGTTGCATATCAACCCGGCGCATTCTCGCACGCTACAGCTGCTGGCCGCAGGCGCGCGCGAAACGCTGCAACGTTATGCCATTACCTTCTGGCTGTTGAGCGCCAACCCGTCGATCAACCGCGGTACGCTGGAAAAAGAGAGCCGCACCGTCGCGCAACGTCTCTCCGTGCTGCACGGTATCAACGCGCCGGAGTTCTTCGACAAAGCGGTGTTCAGTTCGCTGGTGCTGACGCTGCGTGATGAAGGGTATATCAGCGATAGCGGCGATGCCGAACCGGCAGAAACGATGAAGGTTTATCAGTTGCTGGCGGAGTTGATTACATCAGACGTGCGTTTGACGATTGAGAGTGCGACGCAGGGCGAGGGGTAATCAGTGAGAATTGCCGGATGCGGCTCAAACGCCTTATCCGGCCTTCCATGATCTGCAAATTCAATAAATTGCGATCTGTTGTGTAGGCCTGAGAAGCGCAGCGCATCAGGCAGCCCAGAAGAAAGCCGGATGATCATCCGGCTTTTTTACATCATCAGAAATGCCAGTAACTCATTGCCAGCCCTAAAAACAGTACCAGACCAACATAGTTATTATTCATAAATGCTTTAAAGCAGGCTTCACGCTCGCGGTTGGCAATCAGTTTTTGTTGATAAACAAACAGCGCGCCAGCCACCAGAATTGACCAGTAATATCCCCAGCCTAAGCCATTTAACTCACCGATAATCGCCATCAGCGCCAGTACGCCAATCTGCAAAATACCAATAATCAATTTATCGTATTGGCCGAACAGGATTGCGGTGGATTTAATGCCAATCTTCACATCATCATCGCGGTCAACCATCGCATACTGCGTGTCGTATGCCACCGCCCAGAGAATATTGGCGAGGAACATTAACCAGCAACTCAATGGCACCGACTCACTCACAGCAGCAAAAGCCATTGGAATCGACCAGCCAAACGCCGCGCCCAGCACCACTTGCGGTAGATGGGTATACCGCTTCATAAACGGGTACACCCACGCCAGCGCCAGCGCGGCAATCGACAATAGAATGGTCATCGTATTCAGCGTCAGCACCAGTAAAAACGAAATCAGTACCAGCACTACAAACAGCGCGCGCGCCTCTTTCTCTGTTACCGCACCGCTGGGAAGTGGTCGGTTCGCCGTGCGCTTAACATGACCATCAAACTTGCGGTCAGCATAATCATTCACCACACATCCGGCAGCGCGCATCAGCCAGACACCCGCGACAAACACCGCCAGGATCCAGAGCTGGGGAACGCCCGGTGTCGCCACCCACAACGCCCATAATGTTGGCCAGAGCAGCAGTAACGCGCCAATTGGCTTATCCGTACGCATTAAGCGATGAAACGCCAGCAGCTTATTCTGCGTCAGACTCCACTCCATATTTTTTTCCTCTTAGTACAACGGTGACGCCGGTAAAAACAGTTCTGTTAGCAACAGCGGTTTACCGCTTAATCGCAGGCGGGAACGTCGCCCCCACAGTCCGGCATCACGGCCTATCTCAATAAAGTCCCGGGTTAATGTCGATGATGTGAACAGATAGCGTCCTAACGGCGTTTTACCCAATTTTTGTAACGCCAGCTCCGGCCCGCTTAACGTTGACACAGGAACGACGGTACGACCGGCAAGCCACGGTTCACCATCGGCACATAACAAAATTTCACGTAACCAGTAACGAGACTCTTTCGGCAGCAGCGGCAGTTCTTCGGGGATTTCATTCTGCTCGACAAACCCTTCGCGGATCATCGTCACGCTTACCGTTTTTCCCTGCTGTTCAAAACGTTTTGTCATGGAATCTTCCAGCAACAGCCAGTCGAGCAGTTGCGGATCCAGAGCAGGGATCTCTGTAAAATAGCGCAGCGCACGCAGTTGCGTTAACGCGGGGTGTGACATGCCGAACTCTCCGTTACATAACGTAAAGGCATTGTATCGCAGAAAAGTGTTTACGGGAGATGTAAAGCAAATTAAGTGATCTAATGCGCAACAAAAACGCAACAATCGCATGAAGTGGTAAAACGCTGTTGAACCTTACGCTTTGCCGATGCCCGTGCTGGCGAGGTCAACCATAGGGGCATCACCGCCCAGGATGCCAGGAACGGTGATGTTTTCCTTTACTTAAATACCTTTATTCTTTATACGATTAGCTCGCCAACTCGCAGTAAAAATGGGGAAAAGCGCATGTTTATCCTGAGATTTGGAGCCGAAAAGTGTTTCCGGAGTAAGATTAACAGGCAACATCTCATGTCTGGATTTGTAGATATACGTGGAATTCCAATTGGTATCTTTTGTAGGATTCAACATATCATGTAAGCGCTGGGAGCTTACCACCATAACTGGCCCATCATCGACAGAGGAGAACAGGATAAAGATATTATCGTTTCGTGTTAATTCATTCGTGTTAAAGGTTCTTAAATTATCTTCAATTTCTATAAATAAAGGTGAAACATCATCACTACGAATCCACTCTTTATAAAGATGCCAGGCATTTGCTTTGATCGTATCATCCGTTGATCGTAGAGCCTGATCGATAAGTTGGATAAAAAAATTGTTATTTTGATCAATCAGCCCTTTATTCATATTAAATCTGTTAATAAAATCGATCGTCTGTTGGGTATCGAAATTCACTTTACTGAATCGATGTTGACGCATAAAATTATCGAACTTGTTATCTTCATCAGGATGGATATAACTACGTATAATTGGATTTTTTATATAAGGACAATGGCTAAATATTTTCTTCATATTCTCAATAAAGTTTTTATTAACAATATTAAGAATTTTTAATTGCATCACCAGTTTTACTGCCAGAACGGATTTCAATATCGCTGGATCATCTGGCAATGTATCAATCATTTTTATAATGTTATTGATATAACCATCGAGATATTCATTTCCAAATATATCTGAATAATCAATAGTTAATTCCAATCGTTCTGTAATGCAATCTTTAAAATTCCCTGTCGACATTCGCACATGATCAAACATAACAGCTGTCAGATTCGATTTAATAAATGATATTTCTTTGGTAGAAAGAAATTCTGCTCTGGTGAAGTGCGAAGCATAAAGATAACAATTATTGAACTTTGAATTTCTAATCTGACATTCACGAAAATTACTATGAGTAAGCTGGCTCCGCGAGAAGTCAACTGTATCAAGAATACTTTGGCTAAAATCGACATATTCGCCAGTCGCTTTGATAAAAATCACATTGTGTAAACGTCGACATTTAAATATGACATTATCAACTGTTGCAGTAGTAAAATTGCAATCCCCTATTTCTTTACATTCGAATGTTACATGTTGTAGATTTGATGATATGAAAGACACCTTCGAAATAACGTCACCTTTAAAATGACAACTTGTTAAATCCAAATCAGACAGGTCAGTATACCCCTGCGCATCTTTATCCATCAGAAAATCACAAGCACATTCTATTTCTTCATTTCTATAAAATTTTACGCTTATAATATCATTACTGATTGAGACTTCACGAAACATATTTATTGCATGATTTTTTTTGTTCCGTTGTTTTATATTTAAAAATATATCACTGATATAAATAAAGTTATCTCTATTTAAACCTGGCACCCCATTAAAATTACGTAGTAAATCAAGATCTAATTTATTATTTCCTTGCACCACATCATGTTTCATCAAAGAGTCATTGCCGCCAGAATTTGTGATATGACCTATCATAAAACCTCTGTATTACAGAAATGAAATAACTGGAAAAGTAGCCTGAGCGTCCAGACACTACCGGCGAAAGGAAAAGAATCTCTGATAAGGCATTGAGATAATGGATATTCTTAGTGAAGAAGAAGCGAAGTACTATAAAAAATCGCTCATATCCCAGGAATGAAGCATAAAAAAAGGTGCGCCAGGAGACGCACCAGTTGTTGCAAAATCAGCACTGTGGGGCGTAATTACCCCTTGCCTTTTACACTGCTGATAAAGGTGGAACGGGCAGATGTTGACCCCAGGCGTTCAGCTTCATCAAGCAGTTTTAACGCCTTATCAACATCACCTTTCGCGACAGCGTTTTTGATCGCGGTATTAAAATAACTTTCCGTGTCGTTGAGCATCGGCTCGCTTTTCTTCACCGGTGCCGGAGCGGGTGCAGCCACAGCTGGTGCCGCCGTGTTGCCTACCGTAACCGGAGCTGGAGCGGAAGAACCAAATAGAGGCCCGACCAACACGCTGGAACTGGAGTTCGTTTTCACTTTCAGTTTCAGTAAGCCATCGGTGGTATGACGAGCAACCGGGTCAGGAATATCCGGGATCGAGTTACCGACGCCTTTGGCATAGGCTTTAGCCGGGTCGAGCAGTTGGGTCGTCTGCTGGAGGTCTTTTTCCGTGGTAAAGACCAGAACATAAAGTTTTTGCTGCCCCAACGCCGGTGTCAGGCGCATAACACCTTCCAGCCGATCTGCACTCATCACGCCTGGTTCCTGGTAGGTGAAATAACTGCTGGGGAAGAAGGCTGATGGGGTCATGTTCTGATCAAGAATCAGCACGTTCGGCGCAAATACGCTAGTTTGCTTGTTCACTTCGCTGGTCAGCGTTAGGGTCAGTTCGCCAATGTTTGCCGGGACGCTGTACGCAGCAACCGGACCACTGATGCCGGGAACGTTCAGTTGTTGGCCGCCAGTCGCCAGTTGGGTGGTCTGGGTTTTAGATTGATCGACCGGTGTCCAGGTGAGTTGTTGCAGCGCGGCAGATGGAATGGCTGGCGCGTCGCTGGTGTTTTGCGGTACGTAGTTAACATCGGCAAGGCTGATTCCAGGCGCGCTTGCCAGCAACCCTGCTGATAAACAGAGGGCGATGAGACTTTTATTCATTTTCATTGTTTCACCTCAAAATCTGGAGCTCAGCGGTAGCCAGGCAATAGCGCGCTAAACCCGATAATCAGAGGGGCTTTCGCCCCTTTCAGATAATGACAACCTGTTTTTATGCCGGATGCGGCGTAAACGCCTTATCCGGCCTACATTTGACAGCCGTTGTAGGCCTGATAAGACGCGCAAGCGTCGCATCAGGCGTTGGTTGCCGGATGCGGCGCAAGCACCTTATCCGGCCCAGGTTTTGCTATTACCACCAGATTTCCATCTGGGCACCGAAGGTCCACTCGTCGCTGTCACCACGGCCGAAGCTGCCGCCGTTAAAATCAGCAGGAACGGCTTTGCCGAAGTTAGTGTTGGTATTGGCGTTACCGGTGTAGTCATAACCCCATTTCTCATCCCACTTGGCGTAGGTTGCGAAGACACGAATAGCCGGGCGTGACCAGATGCTGTCGCCAGCCTGCCATTGTTGTGCAAGGGTAATTTTGTACTGATTGTTCTTGTCGCCGGTGCGCTGGGATTCGACGTTGTCGTAGCCGATTTCCATCACGGTGCTCATGATTGGCGTCCACTTGTACATCGGGCGAATACCGACGGTCCACCACTTGGTGCCGTTGTCGTTATCCCAGTTGATATCCTGGTACATACCCACGTACATCATGTCCCAGTTGTCGCCCATGGAGATCGCTCCGTGGTCGAGGATACGCAGCATGTGACCGTTGTTGTTGATATTGTAGGCAAATTTTTCGTTATCAAACGCGACGCCAGAACCCTGCGACAGACCTTTACCCTGCGAGGTCATCGAGTCAGTAGCGTACTGAACAACAAACTTGTTAAAGCCCTTCAGGACACTCTGAGTATGTTCAGCAGTGAATAACCAACCGTCTTTCGATGCGCCATCAACCAGACGATAGTTATCACGCAGGTTGGCACGACCGTAGTCGACACCCAGTTCTAATGTGCCGCCCGGGTTGATTTCCATCTGCGCTAAACGCACGTCGAAAACGTCGTTCGCGGTTTCGTTGGTATAGTCATAAATATTGTTGCTGGCGAAAGAGGAAGAACCACCAGCTTCAGAGGAGCGGGTTGCTGCCAGAGAGAGTTTACCGAAGCCAACATCGATGTTTTCCAGACCGGCACCAGGACCAGAAATATCCCAGTAGTAGAAGTCGATCATATGAACGTCATGACGTTGGTAGAAGCGCTTACCTGCCCAGATGGTGGAGCCTGGCAGCCATTCGATCAGGTTTTTACCCTGCACGTTTGCTTCACGGAAGGCCGGATCGGTAGCTTCCCAGTCATTCTGTTGTGCGACGGAATAGGCCACGTTAGTGTCGAAATAGAAGCTCTTATCGCCCTCTTTCCACACTTCCTGACCCAATTTTAATTCAGCATAAGTTTCACATTCGTTGCCAAGACGGTATTTACTTTGAGCACCGGTAGTCTGGAAACACTGTTGTTCACCGCCGCTACCTGTCCAGCCAATACCGGAACGTGCATAGCCGTGGAAATCAACAGCCATTGCCTGAGCAGACATTACGCCCGCTGCGACGGCAACCGCCAGAGGAAGTTTGCGCAGAGTAATCATCATTCTATCTCCTGAGTCATTGCTTTTCTTTTTTCACATCACCTGTGACAGGCTTTGTGTGTTTTGTGGGGTGCTTAAACGCCCGGCTCCTTATGCAGTCGACGACATGCAGTGCCATCCTCACGGAACAGATGGCAACGCTCTGGCGGCAGGCCGATAGCGAATGTGGCACCTTCTTCTACCAACACCACGTCGTTCTGGCGGTACACCAGGTTTTGACGAATGGAAGGGATCTGGATATGGATTTGGGTTTCGTTGCCGAGTTGCTCGACGACCTGAACTTCACCCTCAAGGATGACGTCAGCGATATCACTCGGCAGTAGATGTTCCGGGCGAATACCCAGCGACATATTGGCTCCAACCTGGACATCACGGCTTTCAACCGGCAGCCAGACTTGCTGACGATTTGGCATCGGCAGCTCCACCTGCACTTGATCGATTGCAGTGGCGGTCACTTTTACCGGCAGGAAGTTCATCTTTGGCGAACCGATAAATCCGGCGACAAAACGGTCTGCCGGATAGTGGTACAGTTCCAGCGGTTTCCCAACCTGTGCCACGCGACCGGCGTCCAGCACCACGATTTTGTCGGCTAGTGTCATCGCTTCGACCTGATCGTGGGTGACGTAAATCATTGTGCGGCCCAGGCGTTTATGCAGACGGGAGATTTCGATACGCATTTGCACACGCAGTGCAGCATCGAGGTTGGAGAGCGGTTCATCGAGCAAAAATACGCTTGGCTCGGCCACCAGCGTACGGCCAATCGCCACACGCTGACGCTGACCACCGGAGAGCGCTTTCGGTTTGCGATCCAGCAAATGCGCCAGTTGCAGCACTTCCGCCACCTGGTTGACGCGTTGGTTAATCACCTCTTTTTTTGCGCCTGCCAGTTTCAGGCCAAATGACATATTTTCTGCTACTGACAGGTGGGGATAGAGCGCGTAAGACTGAAACACCATACCAACGCCGCGTTCTGCTGGCGGAGTGTCATTCATCCGTTTCTCACCGATGAACAGGTCGCCGCTGGTGATCGTCTCAAGCCCGGCAATCATGCGCAGTAAAGTCGATTTACCGCAGCCAGACGGTCCGACAAACACCACGAATTCACCTTCATGGATATCGAGATTGATATCTTTCGATACCACGACCTCGCCCCAGGCTTTCGTTACATTTTGCAGCTGTACGCTCGCCATGCCCTTCTCCCTTTGTAACAACCTGTCATCGACAGCAACATTCATGATGGGCTGACTATGCGTCATCAGGAGATGGCTTAAATCCTCCACCCCCTGGCTTTTTTATGGGGGAGGAGGCGGGAGGATGAGAACGCGGCTTCTGTGAACTAAACCGAGGTCATGTAAGGAATTTCGTGATGTTGCTTGCAAAAATCGTGGCGATTTTATGTGCGCATCTCCACATTACCGCCAATTCTGTAACAGAGATCACACAAAGCAACGGTGGGGCGTAGGGGCAAGGAGGATGGAAAGAGGTTGCCGTATAAAGAAACTAGAGTCCGTTTAGGTGTTTTCACGAGCACTTCACCAACAAGGACCATAGATTATGAAAATAAAAACAGGTGCACGCATCCTCGCATTATCCGCATTAACGACGATGATGTTTTCCGCCTCGGCTCTCGCCAAAATCGAAGAAGGTAAACTGGTAATCTGGATTAACGGCGATAAAGGCTATAACGGTCTCGCTGAAGTCGGTAAGAAATTCGAGAAAGATACCGGAATTAAAGTCACCGTCGAGCATCCGGATAAACTGGAAGAGAAATTCCCTCAGGTTGCGGCAACTGGCGATGGCCCTGACATTATCTTCTGGGCGCACGACCGCTTTGGTGGCTACGCTCAATCTGGCCTGTTGGCTGAAATCACCCCGGACAAAGCGTTCCAGGACAAGCTGTATCCGTTTACCTGGGATGCCGTTCGTTACAACGGCAAGCTGATTGCTTACCCGATTGCTGTCGAAGCGTTATCGCTGATTTATAACAAAGATCTGCTGCCGAACCCGCCAAAAACCTGGGAAGAGATCCCGGCGCTGGATAAAGAACTGAAAGCGAAAGGTAAGAGCGCGCTGATGTTCAACCTGCAAGAACCATACTTCACCTGGCCGCTGATTGCGGCTGACGGGGGTTATGCGTTCAAGTATGAAAACGGCAAGTACGACATTAAAGACGTGGGCGTGGATAACGCTGGCGCGAAAGCGGGTCTGACCTTCCTGGTTGACCTGATTAAAAACAAACACATGAATGCAGACACCGATTACTCCATCGCAGAAGCTGCCTTTAATAAAGGCGAAACAGCGATGACCATCAACGGCCCGTGGGCATGGTCCAACATCGACACCAGCAAAGTGAATTATGGTGTAACGGTACTGCCGACCTTCAAGGGTCAACCATCCAAACCGTTCGTTGGCGTGCTGAGCGCCGGTATTAACGCCGCCAGTCCGAACAAAGAGCTGGCGAAAGAGTTCCTCGAAAACTATCTGCTGACTGACGAAGGTCTGGAAGCGGTCAATAAAGATAAACCGCTGGGTGCAGTGGCGCTGAAGTCTTACGAGGAAGAGTTGGCGAAAGATCCACGTATTGCCGCCACCATGGAAAACGCCCAGAAAGGTGAAATCATGCCGAACATCCCGCAGATGTCCGCTTTCTGGTATGCCGTGCGTACTGCGGTGATCAACGCCGCCAGCGGTCGTCAGACTGTCGATGAAGCCCTGAAAGACGCGCAGACTCGTATCACCAAGTAATGCTGTGAAATGCCGGATGCGGCGTGAACGCCTTGTCCGGCCTACAAAACCGAAACGTATGTAGGCCTGGTAAGGCGCGTCAGCGTCGCATCAGGCAGTTGTTGTCGGATAAGGCGTGAAAGCCTTATCCGTCCTGGAATGAGGAAGAACCCCATGGATGTCATTAAAAAGAAACATTGGTGGCAAAGCGACGCGCTGAAATGGTCAGTGTTAGGTCTGCTCGGCCTGCTGGTGGGTTACCTTGTTGTTTTAATGTACGCACAAGGGGAATACCTGTTCGCCATTACCACGCTGATATTGAGTTCAGCGGGGCTGTATATTTTCGCCAATCGTAAAGCCTACGCCTGGCGCTATGTTTACCCGGGAATGGCTGGAATGGGATTATTCGTCCTCTTCCCTTTGGTCTGCACCATCGCCATTGCCTTTACCAACTACAGCAGCACTAACCAGCTGACTTTTGAACGTGCGCAGGAAGTGTTGTTAGATCGCTCCTGGCAAGCAGGCAAAACCTATAATTTTGGTCTTTACCCGGCGGGCGATGAGTGGCAACTGGCGCTCAGCGACGGCGAAACCGGCAAAAATTACCTCTCCGACGCGTTTAAATTTGGCGGCGAGCAAAAACTGCAACTGAAAGAAACGACCGCCCAGCCCGAAGGCGAACGCGCGAATCTGCGCGTGATTACCCAGAATCGTCAGGCACTGAGTGACATTACCGCCATTCTGCCGGATGGCAACAAAGTGATGATGAGCTCCCTGCGCCAGTTTTCTGGCACGCAGCCGCTCTACACACTCGACGGTGACGGCACGCTGACGAATAATCAGAGCGGCGTAAAATATCGTCCAAACGACCAGATTGGTTTTTACCAGTCCATCACTGCTGACGGCAACTGGGGTGATGAAAAGCTAAGCCCCGGTTACACCGTGACCACCGGCTGGAAAAACTTTACCCGCGTCTTTACCGACGAAGGCATTCAGAAACCGTTCCTCGCCATTTTCGTCTGGACCGTGGTGTTCTCGCTGATCACTGTCTTTTTAACGGTGGCGGTCGGCATGGTTCTGGCGTGTCTGGTGCAGTGGGAAGCGTTGCGCGGCAAAGCGGTCTATCGCGTCCTGCTTATTCTGCCCTACGCGGTGCCATCGTTCATTTCAATCTTGATTTTCAAAGGGTTGTTTAACCAGAGCTTCGGTGAGATCAACATGATGTTGAGCGCGCTGTTTGGCGTGAAGCCCGCCTGGTTCAGCGATCCGACCACCGCCCGAACGATGCTGATTATCGTCAATACCTGGCTGGGTTATCCGTACATGATGATCCTCTGCATGGGCTTGCTGAAAGCGATTCCGGACGATTTGTATGAAGCCTCAGCAATGGATGGCGCAGGTCCGTTCCAGAACTTCTTTAAGATTACGCTGCCGCTGCTGATTAAACCGCTGACGCCGCTGATGATCGCCAGCTTCGCCTTTAACTTTAACAACTTCGTGCTGATTCAACTGTTAACCAACGGCGGCCCGGATCGTCTTGGCACGACCACGCCAGCCGGTTATACCGACCTGCTTGTTAACTACACCTACCGCATCGCTTTTGAAGGCGGCGGGGGTCAGGACTTCGGTCTGGCAGCAGCAATTGCCACGCTGATCTTCCTGCTGGTGGGTGCGCTGGCGATAGTGAACCTGAAAGCCACGCGAATGAAGTTTGATTAAGGGAGATAACAAAAATGGCAATGGTCCAACCGAAATCGCAAAAAGCACGTTTGTTTATTACTCACCTGCTACTGCTACTTTTTATCGCGGCGATTATGTTCCCGCTGCTGATGGTCGTCGCCATCTCGCTGCGTCAGGGGAACTTCGCGACTGGCAGCCTGATCCCGGAGCAAATCTCCTGGGATCACTGGAAACTGGCGTTAGGTTTTAGTGTGGAACAGGCTGATGGTCGCATTACGCCACCGCCATTCCCGGTACTGCTGTGGCTGTGGAACTCGGTAAAGGTCGCCGGGATTTCCGCGATTGGCATTGTGGCGCTCTCCACCACCTGCGCCTACGCTTTCGCCCGTATGCGCTTTCCAGGCAAAGCGACGCTGCTGAAAGGAATGCTGATTTTCCAGATGTTCCCGGCAGTACTTTCACTGGTCGCGTTGTATGCGTTGTTTGATCGTCTGGGTGAGTACATTCCATTCATTGGCCTGAATACTCACGGCGGCGTAATTTTCGCGTATCTGGGCGGGATTGCGCTGCATGTCTGGACCATCAAAGGTTATTTCGAAACCATCGACAGTTCGCTGGAAGAAGCGGCGGCGCTGGATGGTGCGACACCGTGGCAGGCCTTCCGCCTTGTCCTGTTGCCGCTGTCAGTACCGATTCTGGCGGTGGTGTTCATCCTGTCGTTTATCGCTGCCATTACTGAAGTTCCGGTCGCGTCGCTATTACTGCGTGACGTAAACAGCTACACCCTGGCTGTGGGGATGCAGCAATACCTCAACCCGCAAAACTACCTGTGGGGTGACTTTGCCGCCGCTGCCGTGATGTCTGCATTACCGATCACCATCGTCTTCTTGCTGGCTCAACGCTGGCTGGTCAACGGCCTGACGGCAGGTGGTGTGAAAGGTTAAAGATGTTGTTCTGCCAATGTTATGCCGCTGCACCCTCAACTTACGTTATCCCAACTTGTGACTGTTATTCGGCGCTCCACGGAGCGCCTTTTTTTACTCCCGCTTCAGCCGTTTCGAATTACACAGCCACAGGGTGATCACCAGTAACAGGATCGCTGCCGAGTAGATCAACACATCCAGTGGCGATTTATGATCGACGATGATCAAGCGCACAATGGCGGTGATCCCAATATAGACAAAGTAACGTAGCGGGAAGTGAAAACCGGACTGAAAGTACTTCACAATCAGCGCGATAAATTCGAAATAGAGAAAGTAAACCACCAGCCCTTCTACCAGCTCATATTTGCTGGTTTGTTCTGGCGCGAACAGCACATCAGCCAGATGCACCGTTTCTTTGCCGAGGAAGACAACCAAAATAAGGCCGAGGCACAGCAGGCCAAGATTGAGTACGGTCTGCAAAATGGTGGAGATAAACTCCACGCGCGGACGAGAGAGTGACGTCATAGCAGTACCTCCTTCACAGTGGCGAGCTTCCTGTATAACGCAAAAATGTGACGGAGATCTATATTTTTTGTGTATGTTTTGTTCAGCTCGATTAAGTGAGCATCTCCCATCAACGTCGCATCTGGCAAAACACACAGCCCAAAAAAATCACCCATTCAGGTGATTCCCAGCCACCAGCAATGCGCGAAAAATCGACAATGTTCCTCTGGAACAAATGAAACGTAACCTGATAAAGGTGGTAAAAATGAAGCCTTATTTTGCTGCTTTGATGTTATCAGTCTCTGTTCTTCCTGCTTATGCTGGTCCGCTCGGTACTGCTGATAAAGCCGACCTACCGCAAAGCAATGTCTCCAGCCCAATGATGGCCCAGTCGCTCAGGCAACCAGACCTGCAACCAATATCGACGGACAGGAAGACAGAATGTTTTCGCCTTTACACACCAGATCGCAAACCGGGGGTGAACTGCGTTCCTGATGGCTCGACAGGCCATTAAGAATGAGGGTGCCAGTGAGTGCGAAAACTGGCACCTTTTCCATGACTTAGCGGAAATTGACGCTACGGTCGCTGGTCATGTCATACAACTGGAACTTACGCCCAAGTTGCTGACCACCGTCACGCGTCAGCGGCGTCCAGCCAATTGCCGCACGGCTGCGTGTCGGGCCAGACGAGAAGAGATCCAGCGGTACAGAGACATACACGCCTTTGGTGAAGTCCCCTTCGCCGTACTCCTCTTTCGAAACATTCGTGATCGTGGCATAGCCACCCACCACCACGCCGCTGTCAAAGCGTTTGGCGATCTCCAGCGTGCCGCCTTTATCCCCTGCCAGATACTGCCCGACGCTCGCTTTCACTAACACATCCTGAGCGAAAGATGGCGTCCAGTAGGCGGTCAGATGTCCGGTTTTCACGCTGTAATCGGTGAATTTCATCATATCTTTTGCGCTACGCCAGTCGCGCTGTTTAACGTAGTTGGCATCCAGACCAAACGCCCAGTTGCTGTCCAGCGGGCGATACAACACTTCAGCCCCCACGCCGCCAAACATGGTTTCGAGATAACCTCCGTAGACCTGACCGTAGAAGCCGTTGCCCAGATGCTGGAAGTAGTTGGCTTGCAGGTTATTCACATAGACATCATTCTGCACATACTCGCGCACATGGGTACGAACGCGCGGTAAGTGCGAGTCCTGCGGCGGATTGGTGTAGTTAAACTTGTCGTAGTTGTTGGCAAGGTTAGCGAACAGGCTGCCGGTGGTCAGCAGATGGTCCGTCAGCCACAAATCTGCCGTTCCCATCACGCCCAGCTGATACATGTAAAAGTTTTCCGGGCCACCGACCGACTGGTTCAGCACCGGATCGATATGGAAATCAAAGCGTGATTTGTCGATATACCAGCCCTGCTCGGTGGACTTCGGAACCACTGGCTCGACGCGTTTTTGCGCCAGCTTCGTTTCGTGGCCCAACGGCTCTCCGGCGAGATGATTTTTCAGGCTGGCGACATCGGTTTCCGTCGTCACCTGCGGCATGTTAAGGCGATTTTCCGTAATGCGGATCGTTTTGATCCCATCCGGTAGATCGTTCATCACGATCCGATTAGCACGGATGATCCCTTCGCGCGAATCACGATATTTCACCTGCTCGCCGGTAACATACAGCGTATCGCCTTTCGCCTGGATCTGCGGATCGGCCAGTCCGGCGTTGTATTTCAACAGCGTTAACTGATTCGCCACCACCGAGTGCTGCAAAATGGCATCCTGCGGCTGCGGTTGATATTGCGGGCGGGCGTTATCGTTGTACGAAGGACGTAGATCGTTAAAGTTGGTGCGCAGCGTGACGCCAAACATAAAGGTGTTGCCACGTTCATAGCTAAGGTTAACGTCGGCCCAATCGGTAACGCGATAAATCGCCCCGACGTTAAACTTACTTTTTTGCTCCAGCTTCCCGGCAAAATCCTGCTGATAATTATTGCCTTCATACTCCAGTTTCAGGCGCAGCGGTTGCCAGGGCGTCTGGTATTCCACGCCGCCAAACAGTGAGGCCGGGCCGTGGAACATCTGACTGCCGTCGATAGATCCCGCTTGTTTGTAGCTGTTATCGCGATAGCAATATTTATCACTGGCTGAACAGAGCGGATTTTTCACATTACCGCTGGTGCCCAGATATCCCCATCCCAGGCCGAGCGTAAAATCGAACGGCCCCCAGGCTTTGCTGGCAACAAGATATTCCGCATCAAACAGCCCCGTACCGCCGATATCCCGCGCACCAACCGCCACTTGCGGCAGCCAGTAACTCTCTTCCCACAAACGCAGTTTGAGATCGAAGGCTTTATCTTTATACGTTTGATCACCAGAGAACGCTTCGACGCTGCTGTACTGCCGGGTGCGCACGTCGGTGTAGCGCAGCGTTGTTTCCAGCCACGGGAAGAGTTGCACTGAAGCTGAGTAATAACGGTACTGATCGTTATCGCGATAGTTCAGGCTCAACTCCCCTTCCCGCGCCATGCGTGCGGTGGGAGTTTGTAATAATCCTACGCCACCGAAATCCGATTGCGACGGACCAATGGGCGCAGGATATGTTTCGCCGTAGCAAGCTGTGCTAATGCCCAGCGCCAGTAAGCTAAGCAGATGTCTTTTTTTCATTATTGAGGTATCCGCTGCGTCAGAGTCTGAAGAATGTCGGCGTTAAGGGCATCAGACGTCTCACTCCAGACGGAGTCCGCGAGGCCAACATAAATAATGCTGCCGGGCATCGGCTCTACGTGACGCTTGTTCCAGTAAGCCACCGGCGCTTTTTGCGTGCGTCCGTCCGGGTAAACCACCCACGCGTAGCTGCGATCCGCACCGCTGAGCAGGCTCTGGTCAGAGAGATAGCTCGTCACGTCGCGACCTGGAGTGAATGGCTGCTTGCCAGGACGACTGATAAGCCCGAACAACGTGACCGTGGACGGCGGCGGTCCGACCCACAGCGTGTAGTTGCCCTGCAACGGCGGGTTACCGCGTTCGGCAACGCGGACGATATCAGGATCAAGATTGATTTTTTGCCTGCCCGTCACTTTCAACGCCTGAATTTGCTGGCGTAAGGCGTTAATTGCGGCGGCATCGTCGGCGCTGGAATCTGCAGCCAGTTCTGCCAGCCGTGTCAGCAACGCCTGCTGCTGACGCAATGCTGCCGCCGTGGCCAGCTCTTCGCTAATCACCGCACCAGGCCACCAGCTGTTTGCCAGCTGCGGTTGGCCTACCAGATCGATTAAATGCTCTGCGCCCGTCAGCGTTTTAGCCTCACTGCTGCCATTGCTGAACACCTTGACGGTTCCCGCCGCGAAGACTGATGACGCCCCCGCACTCAAAAGCAACGCGACAATAGTTTGTTTAATCATTGTTTTGCCGCCTTGATGAGGGTGGTTTTCACCGGGAAGTAATCCGCGCCGAGATACTGTTCCGACTGGCGAATTTGCCCTTCGCTGTCGATCCAATAGCGGTTATGCCAGCGCGCCTGGTCAGTAAAGACTTCTTCGTCCAGCACGCGAACCGGGGTTTCATCGCTGCCGACCTTGACGGTATCGGTGCCATTCCATTTGAAGACTGAGCGCGCGGTGGCGTAGCGTACCTGCTGGTACTCGGTCCAGCCCATCGTGCGCGTCCAGGTTGCACCATCAATGATTTGTGCGGGTTTAATCAGCGGGTCGGCGGCAAGGTTATTCACTTCAATCAGGTTGTCGCCGCCAAGCAAAGTCTTCACCAGACGACCATGTTGTGTGACGAGAGTGGCCTGATCCTGAGTGACCCATTTTTGTTGTCCGTCTTCAGCAAAGGCCAGCACCACAAATAACTGCGGCCCGCCATTAAGCTGCATGTACTGGCTGGCGTAGGGCATATTTTGAATATCATCGTCCGTCAGCTGTACGCCTGGCGTGCCGAACAGACTGTCCCACAGTGAATTGCCCAGCTCTTTAGTCGTGGCTGAACAAGCCTGTAATAGCAGGCAGATAAGAATGAGTGCAGGTCGCTTCACGACTCTTCTCCAGAGGGGCAGAATAACCACACCGGAGTGTGGTTATGGTAAATCCCTTCATACTTCAAGCCACAGATGCGATGACTCGAATTATTTTGGGGATACATACTTTATTACTGGGTACTGGTGGTCGTGGTTGTGGTGGTCCCGGTATTAGAACCATCACCGCCACCGGTTGCCGCGAGCGCGACACCCACCGCCGAGCTTACGGTGCTGACGCTGGTCGCGGAGGAACTCCCCGCCGAAACCGACGTTGCTGCCGACCCTGCCGCTTCGCCCACCTGTACAGGTGCAGCCCACGCAGAAGTCGCCGCAAGCGCAGATATGGCAAAAATGCCATACAGAACTTTTTTCATAACAATTTCCCTTCATTGAATGAATGGAGATTTACCCAAAAACATTTCGGGCGGGATCGAGTATACACAACTAAAGCATGCGAATTACGGCGCGGGGAATTAGCGATGGGGTTTTAGGATAATTGGAATGAATATCAAATATAAGCTTCAACTCATATATAAATAATATTAAAAATCAAATAGTTAAAATAAAATCAAAAATAATTAACCTACGTATTTTCCGAAATCAACCATGATTAAAAATCTATTTTAGGATTAACCTCACGGTATGATTCCCGTTAAATCACAGACAAGGGGGTTTATCTGATAAAAAATGCCGACATAACGTCGGCATTTTTATTAGGGTTATTTAATTAACCGCGCCACGC
This sequence comes from Escherichia sp. WS1451, assembly GCF_046487365.1. Taxonomy (NCBI): domain Bacteria; kingdom Pseudomonadati; phylum Pseudomonadota; class Gammaproteobacteria; order Enterobacterales; family Enterobacteriaceae; genus Escherichia; species Escherichia sp. WS1451. The sequence continues at coordinate 27,173 of NZ_JBJQJP010000020.1, read as the reverse complement.
TTTATAGCGGTTAATCAGACCATTGGTCGAGCTATCGTGGCTGCTGATTTCTTTGTCATCTTTCAGCTCTGGCAGAATACGGTTCGCCAGCTGTTTACCCAGCTCCACGCCCCACTGGTCGAAGGTGAAGATGTTCAGGATCACGCCCTGAGTAAAGATTTTGTGCTCATACAGCGCAATCAACGCACCCAGGCTGAACGGAGTGATTTCACGCAGCAGGATGGAGTTGGTCGGGCGGTTACCTTCGAACACTTTGAACGGCACCACGTAGTCAAGCGTTGCCGGATCTTTACCCTGATCGCGATATTCCTGCTCAACCACTTCGCGGGATTTACCAAACGCCAGCGCTTCGGTCTGAGCAAAGAAGTTAGACAGCAGTTTCTGGTGATGATCAGAGAGCGGGTTATGGGTGATAGCCGGAGCGATGAAATCGCACGGTACCATTTTGGTTCCCTGGTGGATCAGCTGATAGAACGCGTGCTGACCGTTCGTACCTGGTTCACCCCAGATAATCGGGCCAGTCTGGTAATCCACAACCTTACCGTTACGGTCAACATACTTACCGTTGGACTCCATATTGCCCTGCTGGAAGTACGCCGCGAAACGGTGCATATACTGGTCATAAGGCAGAATCGCTTCAGTTTCCGCACCAAAGAAATTGTTGTACCAGATGCCAATCAGCGCCAGCAAGACAGGCAGGTTTTTCTCGGCAGGCGTGGTGGAGAAATGCTTGTCCATCGCGTGTGCGCCAGAAAGCAGTTCAACGAAGTTATCAAAGCCGATGGAGAGAACAATCGACAGGCCAATCGCTGACCACAAAGAGTAACGACCGCCGACCCAGTCCCAGAATTCGAACATGTTGGCAGTATCAATACCAAACTCGCCAACGGCTTTGGCGTTGGTGGAAAGCGCCGCAAAGTGTTTCGCAACGTGTTTCTCATCACCTGCCGCTTTCAGGAACCAGTCACGCGCGCTATGGGCGTTGGTCATGGTTTCCTGAGTGGTGAAGGTTTTAGATGCTACCAGGAACAGCGTGGTTTCCGGGTTTACTTTTTTCAGCACTTCCGCGATGTGAGTCCCATCGACGTTAGAAACAAAGTGCATGTTCAGGTGGTTTTTGTATGGACGCAGTGCTTCAGTCACCATGTACGGGCCGAGGTCAGAACCGCCGATCCCGATGTTCACTACGTCAGTGATTGCTTTGCCGGTATAGCCTTTCCACTCACCGGAAATAATCGCTTCCGAGAAGGTTTTCATCTTCTCCAGCACCGCGTTGACTTCCGGCATAACATCTTTGCCATCAACCAGAATCGGGGTATTGCTACGGTTACGCAGCGCTACGTGCAGCACGGCGCGGTTTTCAGTGCGGTTGATCTTCTCGCCAGAGAACATCGACTTAATCGCGCCCGCCAGATCGCACTCTTTCGCCAGATCCTGTAATTTCGCCAGCGTCTCTTCAGTGATGCGGTTTTTGGAGTAATCCACCAGCATCTGATCGTCGAAAGTTGCGGAGAACTTAGAAAAACGATCGCCGTCTTTAGCAAAAAGATCGGCGATCGTAACGTCTTTCATTTCATCGAAGTGTTTCTGTAGTGCCTGCCAGGCAGCGGTCTGCGTTGGATTGATGTTTTTCATTAGCAATACTCTTCTGATTTTGAGAATTGTGACTTTGGAAGATTGTAGCGCCAGTCACAGAAAAATGTGATGGTTTTAGTGCCGTTAGCGTAATGTTGAGTGTAAACCCTTAGCGCAGTGAAGCATTTATTAGCTGAACTACTGACCGCCAGGAGTGGATGAAAAATCCGCATGACCCCATCGTTGACAACCGCCCCGCTCACCCTTTATTTATAAATGTACTACCTGCGCTAGCGCAGGCCAGAAGAGGCGCGTTGCCCAAGTAACGGTGTTGGAGGAGCCAGTCCTGTGATAACACCTGAGGGGGTGCATCGCCGAGGTGATTGAACGGCTGGCCACGTTCATCATCGGCTACAGGGGCTGAATCCCCTGGGTTGTCACCAGAAGCGTTCGCAGTCGGGCGTTTCGCAAGTGGTGGAGCACTTCTGGGTGAAAATAGTAGCGAAGTATCGCTCTGCGCCCACCCGTCTTCCGCTCTTCCCTTGTGCCAAGGCTGAAAATGGATCCCCTGACACGAGGTAGTTATGTCTGAAATTGTTGTCTCCAAATTTGGCGGTACCAGCGTAGCTGATTTTGACGCCATGAACCGCAGCGCTGATATTGTGCTTTCTGATGCCAACGTGCGTTTAGTTGTCCTCTCGGCTTCTGCTGGTATCACTAATCTGCTGGTCGCTTTAGCTGAAGGACTGGAACCTGGCGAGCGATTCGAAAAACTCGACGCAATCCGCAATATCCAGTTTGCCATTCTGGAACGTCTGCGTTACCCGAACGTTATCCGTGAAGAGATTGAACGTCTGCTGGAGAACATTACTGTTCTGGCAGAAGCGGCGGCGCTGGCAACGTCTCCGGCGCTGACAGATGAACTGGTCAGCCACGGCGAGCTGATGTCGACCCTGCTGTTTGTCGAAATCCTGCGCGAACGCGATGTTCAGGCACAGTGGTTTGATGTACGTAAAGTGATGCGTACCAACGACCGATTTGGTCGTGCAGAGCCAGATGTAGCCGCGCTGGCGGAACTGGCCGCGCTGCAGCTGCTCCCACGCCTCAATGAAGGCTTAGTGATCACCCAGGGATTTATCGGTAGCGAAAATAAAGGTCGGACAACGACGCTTGGCCGTGGAGGCAGCGATTATACGGCAGCCTTGCTGGCGGAGGCTTTACACGCATCTCGTGTTGATATCTGGACCGACGTCCCGGGCATCTACACCACCGATCCACGCGTGGTTTCCGCAGCAAAACGCATTGATGAAATCGCGTTTGCCGAAGCGGCAGAGATGGCAACTTTTGGTGCAAAAGTACTGCATCCGGCAACGTTGCTACCCGCAGTACGCAGCGATATCCCGGTCTTTGTCGGCTCCAGCAAAGACCCACGCGCAGGTGGTACGCTGGTGTGCAATAAAACTGAAAATCCGCCGCTGTTCCGCGCGCTGGCGCTTCGTCGCAATCAGACTCTGCTCACTTTGCACAGCCTGAATATGCTGCATTCTCGCGGTTTCCTCGCGGAAGTTTTCGGCATCCTCGCGCGGCATAATATTTCGGTAGACTTAATCACCACATCAGAAGTGAGCGTGGCATTAACCCTTGATACCACCGGTTCAACCTCCACTGGCGATACGTTGCTGACGCAATCCCTGCTGATGGAGCTTTCCGCACTGTGCCGGGTGGAAGTGGAAGAGGGGCTGGCGCTGGTCGCGTTGATTGGCAATGACCTGTCAAAAGCCTGCGGCGTTGGCAAAGAGGTATTCGGCGTACTGGAACCGTTCAACATTCGCATGATTTGTTACGGCGCATCCAGCCATAACCTGTGCTTCCTGGTGCCCGGCGAAGATGCCGAGCAGGTGGTGCAGAAGCTGCATTTTAATTTATTTGAGTAAATACTGTATGGCCTGGAAGCTATATTTCGGGCCGTATTGATTTTCCTGTCACTATGCTTATCAATAAACGAGCCTGTACTCTGTTAACCAACGTCTTTATCGGAGAATAATTGCCTTTAATTTTTTTATCTGCATCTCTAATTAATTATCGAAAGAGATAAATAGTTAAGAGAAGGCAAAATGAATATTATCAGTTCTGCTCGCAAACGAATTCCCGTACACTGAACTCTCTGGCTCACTGAGGGCACCATCATGGCACTCCCCCGTATTACCCAAAAAGAGATGACTGAACGCGAGCAGCGTGAACTTAAAACACTGCTGGATCGGGCGCGGATTGCGCATGGTCGCGTACTGACCAACTCCGAAACCAACAGCATTAAGAAAGAGTACATCGATAAATTAATGGTCGAGCGTGAGGCTGAAGCGAAAAAAGCCCGCCAGTTAAAGAAAAAGCAGGCTTATAAACCGGATCCTGAGGCGTCATTTAGCTGGTCAGCAAATACGTCGACGCGCGGCAGGCGCTGATTAACGTCCCTTCTTTTTTCGCCCCGGCGAGGTAAAACGCTTACCGTTGGACGCCGGGCGACCGCCTTTTTCCGCCGTTTTTTCCATCTTGACGACTGGACGTTTGATGCCTACCGTTTTCGGCTTGGCCTTCGCTTTAGGTTTTGCCTCGGAAGAGGAATTTTCGATGAGCTTAAAGAGGTCGATTAACTCATCGTCGGTTAAATCGCGCCACTCACCCAGCGGAATGCCGCTTAAACTGACGTTCATAATGCGCGTACGTTCCAGCTTTTTCACTTCGTAACCAAAGTGCTCGCACATGCGACGGATCTGACGGTTCAGCCCCTGCACCAGGGTAATGCGGAAGACAAACGGCGCTTCTTTTTTGACTTTGCACTTTTTCGTCACCGTCCCGAGGATCGGTACTCCCGCCCCCATACCACGAATAAATTCATCGGTAATCGGTTTATCAACCGTCACCAGATACTCTTTCTCATGATCGTTACCCGCACGGAGGATCTTATTCACCAGATCGCCGTGATTGGTGAGGAAAATCAGCCCCTGGGAATCTTTATCCAGGCGGCCAATCGGGAACACGCGTTTGCTGTGGTTAACGAAATCGACAATGTTATCGCGCTCGCCATCTTCGGTGGTGCTGACAATACCGACGGGCTTGTTCAGGGCGATAAGTACCAAATCTTCGGCTTCCCGAGGCTCAATCAACTGACCGTTTACTTTCACAACGTCGCCGGGTTTCACCTGATCGCCAATGGTGGCTCGCTTGCCATTAAGGAACACATTGCCTTGCTCGATATAGCGATCCGCTTCGCGGCGTGAGCAAATTCCGCTTTCGCTGATGTATTTATTTAAACGGACTGATGAGTCGGGCAGCATAAATTCTCCTGTAAAACGCGGAATATACCGTACCTCTTAGCGGGGAAAAACAGGGTTATGCGGCAACGTCGAAATTAAATGTGATCTGCCACGCCTTTTATCACAAAAGTGTCTCCGGAAGTACGATGCAAATTCGCCTGGCAAAATAAGGATAATCAACATATTACGAATCGCTGCACACCTGTGCTGATGACTACTACGCAGAGAAACAAATGTGCAAGAGAAAGCGCTATTTCTCCCCATGCAAAGAGTGAAAAATCGCTTTGAAAGGCCATCATGATGGGGTTATATCAGATCAAGCGGTGAGAAAGCGTATTTGCACAAATGTGCAGAACCAGGAGGCGGCAATGGAAAACAGTGACGATATCCGTTTGATTGTGAAGATTGCCCAACTCTATTACGAACAGGATATGACGCAGGCGCAAATCGCGCGCGAACTGGGTATTTACCGCACCACCATCAGCCGCTTGCTTAAACGAGGCCGCGATCAGGGAATTGTCACCATCGCCATCAACTATGACTACAACGAAAATCTCTGGCTGGAGCAGCAACTGAAGCAAAAGTTTGGCCTGAAAGACGTTGTGGTGGTGTCGGGAAATGATGAGGATGAAGAGACTCAACTGGCGATGATGGGGTTACACGGCGCGCAACTGCTGGATCGCTTGCTGGAACCTGGCGATATTGTCGGTTTTTCCTGGGGCCGCGCGGTGAGCGCACTGGTTGAAAACTTGCCGCAGGCGGGGCAATCGCGGCAGTTAATTTGCGTGCCGATTATTGGCGGCCCGTCCGGTAAACTCGAAAGCCGCTATCACGTAAACACATTAACCTACAGCGCGGCAGCGAAGCTGAAAGGGGAATCGCATCTCGCGGATTTTCCGGCTCTGCTGGATAACCCATTAATTCGTAATGGGATCATGCAGTCTCAGCACTTTAAAACCATCTCTGCCTACTGGGATAATCTGGATGTCGCCCTGGTGGGAATTGGCTCACCGGCCATTCGCGACGGCGCTAACTGGCATGCGTTTTATGGTGGTGAAGAGAGTGACGACCTGAATGCCCGCCAGGTTGCTGGCGATATTTGCTCGCGCTTTTTTGATATTCACGGCGCAATGGTTGAAACGAATATGAGCGAAAAAACACTCTCTATCGAAATGAATAAATTAAAGCAGGCACGGTATTCCATTGGCATTGCCATGAGCGAAGAAAAATACAGCGGAATTGTTGGTGCACTGCGTGGAAAATATATTAATTGTCTGGTAACGAATAGCAGCACAGCTGAACTATTACTGAAATAAAAATCTTCCCGATGTTTACCGTAATAAAAATTACGGCGGGTCCCTATTATCTAAAATCAGGAGTCTGTTATGCAAACGTGGTTAAATTTGCAGGATAAAATCATTATTGTCACCGGCGGCGCATCCGGTATTGGTCTGGCGATTGTGGATGAATTATTAGCACAAGGCGCGAATGTACAGATGGTCGATATTCACGGTGGCGATGGTCAATATGAAAACCATAAAGGTTATCAGTTCTGGCCGACCGATATTTCCAGCGCCAAAGAGGTAAATCATACGGTAGCAGAAATTATCCAGCGTTTTGGTCGCATCGACGGTCTGGTCAATAACGCCGGGGTCAATTTCCCGCGTCTGCTGGTCGATGAGAAAGCGCCTGCCGGGCAGTATGAACTCAACGAAGCGGCATTCGAAAAAATGGTCAATATCAACCAGAAAGGCGTTTTTCTGATGTCGCAGGCGGTGGCGCGACAGATGGTCAAACAACATGATGGCGTGATTGTGAATGTTTCCTCAGAAAGTGGGCTGGAAGGCTCAGAAGGCCAAAGCTGTTACGCCGCGACCAAAGCCGCGCTCAATAGCTTCACGCGCTCCTGGTCGAAAGAGCTGGGTAAGCACGGTATCCGTGTGGTCGGTATCGCGCCGGGGATTCTGGAAAAAACAGGACTGCGTACGCCGGAATATGAAGAAGCGCTGGCGTGGACGCGCAATATCACCGTCGAGCAGCTGCGTGAAGGCTATACCAAAAACGCCATTCCTATTGGGCGCGCCGGAAGATTAGCAGAAGTGGCTGATTTTGTTTGTTATCTGCTGTCTGAACGCGCCAGCTATATCACCGGAGTAACCACTAACATTGCGGGCGGCAAAACGCGCGGCTAAGGAGGCTTTATGGTCAATGCCATTTTTTGCGCCCACGGCAAATTAGCCTGCGCCATGCTGGAATCGGTTCAGATGGTGTACGGCGATGCCAGGGTCGAGGCCGTTGAATTTGTGCCCGGCGAGAACGCCGGAGACATTGTGGCAAAGCTGGAGAAGTTAGTGAGCATTCACAATCATGACGAGTGGCTAATCGCCGTGGATTTACAGTGCGGCAGCCCGTGGAATGCGGCAGCGATGCTTGCGATGCGCAATCCTCGTCTGCGGGTAATCAGCGGCCTTTCTCTGCCGCTGGCGCTCGAACTGGTTGATAACCAGGACAGCATGAATATTGATGAACTGTGTGAACACCTGACGCAAATCGCAAAGCAAATCTGCGTCGTCTGGAGACAGGTGGCAACAGCGGAGGAGGATTTCTGATGAACATTACGCTCGCCCGCATTGATGACCGCCTGATCCACGGCCAGGTCACTACCGTCTGGTCTAAGGTGGCTAACGCCCAACGCATTATTATCTGCAATGACGAAGTTTATAACGATGAAGTTCGCCGGACATTATTGCGTCAGGCTGCGCCACCGGGAATGAAGGTTAACGTGGTCAATATTGAAAAAGCCGTCGCGGTTTATCACAACCCGCAATATCAGGACGAAACCGTTTTTTATCTTTTCACTCGCCCACAAGATGCCTTAGCAATGGTTCGCCAGGGGGTAAAAATAGGTACCCTGAATATTGGCGGTATGGCCTGGCGTCCTGGTAAGAAACAGTTAACCAAAGCAGTTTCATTAGATGACGATGATATTAACGCATTTCATGAGTTAAATAATCTTGGCGTCATACTGGATTTACGCGTCGTAGCGTCAGATCCCTCAATCAATATTATCGACAAAATAAACGAACAGTTAATCGCAAATTAAATAATAGCGCCTGTGTACATATGCTTTAACAGGCAGGGATGATGACACTTAAAAGGTGACAAATCATGGAAATAAGTACCCTACAAATTATTGCTATATTTCTTTTTTCCTGTATTGCCGGAATGGGCAGCGTGCTGGATGAATTTCAGACTCATCGTCCGTTAATTGCCTGTACGGTGATTGGTTTAATTCTCGGTGATTTAAAAACCGGAATTATGCTCGGTGGTACGCTGGAATTGATAGCTCTCGGCTGGATGAACGTCGGCGCGGCGCAATCTCCGGATTCTGCACTCGCCAGCATAATCTCCGCCATTCTGGTTATCGTTGGTCAGCAAAGCATCGCCACCGGAATCGCCATCGCGTTGCCTGTGGCTGCGGCAGGCCAGGTGCTGACGGTGTTTGCCCGTACCATCACAGTAGTGTTCCAGCACGCGGCGGATAAAGCAGCAGAAGAGGCGCGGTTTCGCACTCTCGATATTCTGCATGTCTCCGCGCTTGGCGTGCAGGCGCTGCGCGTTGCTATTCCGGCACTGATTGTCTCGCTGTTCGTCAGCGCCGATATGGTGAGCAATATGCTGAGCGCCATTCCCGAATTTGTGACCCGTGGACTGCAGATTGCTGGCGGTTTTATCGTGGTGGTCGGTTACGCCATGGTGCTTCGCATGATGGGCGTGAAATATTTGATGCCTTTCTTTTTCCTCGGTTTCCTCGCAGGTGGCTACCTCGATCTCAGTCTGCTGGCGTTCGGTGGCGTCGGCGTGATCATGGCCCTGCTCTACATCCAGTTAAATCCACAGTGGCGTAAAGCTGAACCACATCCCCAGACCACCACTATCACCGCCCTTGACCAACTTGATGATTAACGGAGCCATCATGGAACAGAGAAAAATTACACGCAGCGATCTGGTGAGCATGTTTCTGCGCTCCAACCTGCAACAGGCATCCTTTAACTTTGAACGTATTCACGGGCTGGGTTTTTGCTACGACATGATCCCCGCCATCAAACGACTTTACCCATTAAAAGAGGATCAGGTTGCGGCGCTCAGGCGACACCTGGTGTTCTTCAATACCACGCCAGCCGTATGTGGCCCGGTCATCGGCGTCACTGCCGCCATGGAAGAGGCGCGAGCCAACGGCGCGGAAATTGATGACGGTACCATTAACGGCATCAAAGTCGGCCTGATGGGACCGTTGGCAGGTGTTGGCGATCCACTGGTCTGGGGAACGCTGCGCCCGATTACCGCCGCGCTCGGCGCATCTCTGGCACTTTCGGGCAACATTCTCGGCCCCCTGCTGTTCTTCTTTATTTTCAATGCAGTACGTCTGGCAATGAAATGGTATGGGCTGCAACTGGGCTTTCGTAAAGGGGTGAATATCGTCAGCGATATGGGCGGTAATTTGCTGCAAAAACTGACCGAAGGCGCGTCGATTCTCGGGCTGTTTGTAATGGGCGTACTGGTGACCAAATGGACATCGATCAACGTGCCGTTAGTGGTTTCACAAACGCCTGCCGCCGATGGTGCCACCGTCACTATGACCGTACAGAACATTCTCGACCAGCTTTGCCCTGGATTGCTGGCGCTCGGTTTGACGCTGCTGATGGTACGTCTGCTCAACAAAAAAATTAACCCGGTATGGCTGATTTTCGCCCTGTTTGGTTTAGGGATTATCGGTAATGCGCTGGGCTTCCTGTCCTGATTCTTCGCCCCGGCACGACTGCCGGGGTCATCGCTCAACATGAGGTGGTTTATGAAAACAACAGCTCTGCGTCTTTATGGCAAACGTGACCTGCGTCTGGAAACCTTTGACCTTCCTGAAATGCAGGAGGATGAAATCCTCGCGACGGTGGTCACTGACAGCCTGTGCCTCTCTTCCTGGAAAGAGGCCAATCTGGGGGAAAACCATAAAAAAGTACCCGACGATGTGGCGACCAATCCCATCATCATCGGCCACGAATTTTGCGGCGATATTCTGGCCGTGGGTAAAAAGTGGCAGCACAAATTCCAGCCGGGTCAGCGTTATGTGATTCAGGCCAACCTGCAACTCCCCGACCGCCCGGACTGCCCCGGCTACTCCTTCCCGTGGGTAGGCGGCGAAGCGACGCATGTGGTTATTCCCAACGAGGTCATGGAACAAGATTGCCTGCTGGCATACGACGGCGAAACCTATTTTGAAGGCTCGCTGGTTGAACCGCTTTCCTGCGTGATTGGCGCGTTCAACGCCAACTATCATCTTCAGGAAGGTAGTTATAACCACACGATGGGGATTCGCCCGCAAGGGCGCACGCTGATCCTCGGCGGCACCGGACCAATGGGACTGTTGGCGATTGATTATGCGCTGCATGGACCCGTTAACCCGTCGCTGCTCGTTATTACCGATACCGACAACGACAAATTGAGTTATGCGCGCAAGCACTATCCATCAGAACCGCAAACACTGATTCATTATCTCAATGCCACCGATGCAGCATTTGATACGTTAATGGCGCTGAGTGGCGGTCACGGCTTCGATGATATTTTCGTCTTTGTGCCTAATGAAGGACTGGTGACTCTCGCCTCTTCCTTGCTGGCGACAGATGGTTGCCTGAATTTCTTCGCCGGACCGCAGGATAAACATTTCAGCGCGCCAATTAATTTCTACGATGTGCATTATGCATTTACCCACTACGTGGGCACGTCAGGCGGCAATACCGACGACATGCGCGCGGCGGTCAAACTGATCGAAGAGAAAAAAGTGCAGGCCGCAAAAGTGGTAACACATATTCTTGGGCTGAATGCCGCGGGCGAAACCACGCTTGAATTGCCTGCCGTCGGCGGCGGGAAAAAACTGGTGTATACCGGGAAATATCTGCCGCTGACATCACTCACGCAGATTCAGGATGAAGAACTGGCGGCGATTCTGGCGCGTCATCAGGGAGTCTGGTCCGGCGAGGCGGAGCAGTACCTGCTCGCCCATGCAGAGGCGATTTCCCATGATTAATCGCGATACTCAACTCTGCATGTCGCTGGCCGGCCGCCCCGGTAACTTCGGCACGCGTTTTCACAATTATCTTTATGAATAGCTGGGGCTGAATTTCATCTATAAAGCGTTCACCACCCAGGATATTGCAGCGGCGGTGAAAGGGATTCGCGCGTTGGGTATTCGCGGTTGCGCTGTGTCGATGCCGTTTAAAGAAAGCTGCATGCCTTTTCTCGACGCGATCGATCCGTCGGCGAAGGTCATTGATTCCGTGAATACCATCGTGAATGACGACGGCAGGCTGACCGGGTTTAACACCGACTATATCGCGGTGAAAAGCCTGATTACCCACCACCAGCTCAATACCACCACGCGAGTGATGATTCGCGGCAGTGGCGGCATGGGCAAAGCGGTGATTGCCGCCTTTCGCGACGCGGGGTTTACGGATGTTATCATTGCCGCCCGCAACCGCGAGAGCGGCCCGGCGCTGGCGAAGCAGTATGGGTTTCAGTGGCAACCGCAGCCGGAAGGCATCGCCTGCGACATTCTGGTCAACGTGACGCCCGTTGGCATGAGCGGCGGTAAAGAGAGCCATGAGCTGGCCTTCAGCGAAGCGATGGTCTCAACGGCAAGCGTCGTTTTTGATGTCGTGGCCTTGCCGCCGGAAACGCCGCTCATTCGCCTGGCGCAACGGCTTGATAAGCAGACGATTAGCGGTGCGGAGGTGATTGCTTTACAGGCCGTCGAGCAGTTCGCAATGTATACCGGCGTACGGCCTGATGCGCAACTGATTGCTGAGGCGGCACAATTTGCACGAGAAGGATAAGAAACATCAGCGCCTTGTTTGCCACGCCAGAAGCAATGCGCAACATCGTGAGCCATGTCAGTAAGCGGTTAAAATCACAGTGGTAGCATGGCTCCCGTGATTTCTTACTAACCGGAGAAGTAATGGAACTGCTTTTATTGAGTAACTCGACGCTGCCGGGTAAAGCCTGGCTGGAACATGCGCTGCCGCTGATTGCTGAACAGTTGCAGGGTCGCCGTTCAGCGGTATTTATTCCTTTCGCTGGCGTAACGCAGACCTGGGATGATTACACAGCGAAAACGGCTGCGGTTCTCGCTCCGCTGGGTGTTTCTGTCACCGGTATTCATAGCGTTGTCGATCCCGTTGCCGCGATTGAAAATGCTGAGATCGTGATTGTCGGCGGCGGGAATACTTTCCAGTTGCTGAAACAGTGCCGCGAGCGCGGGCTGCTGGCACCAATTACTGACGTGGTGAAACGTGGCGCGCTGTATATTGGCTGGAGCGCAGGCGCTAACCTTGCTTGCCCAACCATTCGTACCACCAACGATATGCCGATTGTCGATCCGCAAGGTTTCGATGCGCTGAATCTGTTCCCGTTGCAAATCAACCCGCACTTCACCAACGCGCTGCCGGAAGGCCATAAAGGTGAAACGCGTGAGCAGCGTATTCGCGAACTGCTGGTCGTCGCGCCAGAACTCACAATTATTGGTCTACCGGAAGGTAACTGGATCACGGTGAGTAAAGGTCACGCTACGCTGGGTGGCCCGAACACCACTTATGTGTTTAAGGCTGGTGAAGAAGCGGTTCCGCTGGAAGCGGGTCACCGTTTTTAAATGAATTGCCGGATGCATGATCCGGCATCTTGTTCATCGTGCCTGATGCGACGCTTTACGCGTCTTATCAGGCCTACAGGGTCACGGTATTAATACTCGTCCCGTCCTTCGTCTTCATCCGGCTGTTCCAGCACACTGTAAGCCACCGAACAAAACAGCGAGTTCAGACGCTGCATATCTCCCAGTAAGCCTAAATGTAGCGAACTGGTTTCAATGCTTTGCACGTTTTGCTGATGCAGGCGATCGACGTGAGCATGGGAATAACGGCGATTAAGAATGCGAAAGCGATGCTTGCTGCGGCGCAAACGACGGGCGCTGGTAACATCGCCAGAGAAGAAAACCGACATTGCCAGTTTTAAATTACTGAGCAATTGCTCATAGAGCGCATCCAGTTCCTTCAAGCCATCAAGCGAAAATGCCCGCCGTGCTGCCAGCGATTTATCGGCAATTTCGCTCCCCATGCGCTCGACGATATCGGAGGCCTGTTCAAGGTTGAGCGACATTTCGATGATCTCCGCCCAGCGGCGCGACTCTTCCTCCGCCAGCTCTTCTTTTGGCATCCGCGCCAGATACAGCTTAATGGCGGTATAGAGAACGTTGATATCATCTGCCAGCTTACGCAGCTCTTTCTCCTGCCGTGGCTCGCCGTGCATCACTTTATTCAGCCCTTCCATCATCTGTTCCATCGCGTCACCGATGCGCAGTGTTTCACGGGCGGCATTCGCCAGAGCAAGAGTCGGAGTATCCAGCGCACTAACGTCCAGATGTTTTGGTTTCAGATGGGCATCCAACTCAGGTTCATCGCGAATAATCGTTTTGCAAAATCGCGCCATTGGATCGACAAACGGCAGCATGACCAGGCAACGAACGAGGTTGTAGAAGACGTGGAAATAGATCACCAGTTCCGCTTTTGGCAAAGGCAGTTTATCCATTGATTCAGCCAGAACATGGACAAATGGCAGGATAATCAAGCTCCCCACCAACTTAAACAACAAACTACCCATCGCAACACGGCGAGCGGCGGCATTGGCGGCACTGTTGTTGAGCATCGCCAGCAGGCCGGAACCGAGGTTGGCTCCGATTACCAGACAGAGCGCCACCGGGAAGGAGATGATGCCTGCGGCGGTCAGAGTCGCGGTCAGCAGTACAGCAGCAAGGCTGGAGTAGCTGATAATGGCGAACATCGCGCCAATCAGCGCATCCAGCAGAATATCGCCAGTCAACGAAGCAAAGATCACCTGAACGCCGTTTGCCTGGGTGATCGGCGTTACAGCCTGCACAATCAACTCCAGCGCCAGCAAAATCAGCCCAAGACCAATACCGACGCGGCCCAGTTGCCCGGCGCGTGACTGTTTGCGTCCGAGGAAAAAAATCACGCCAATAAAAATGAGCAGCGGTGACAACCAGGATAAATCGAAGGTGAGGACCCGCGCCATTAGCGCCGTCCCGACATCAGCCCCCAGCACAATCACCAGCGCAGGCGCGAGAGCAACCAGATCCTGAGCGACGAACGAGGTCACCAGCATGGTGGTGGCATTACTGCTCTGCACCAGTGCGGTAACGCCGATCCCCGCGCAAAAGGCGAGCGGTTTTTTTTCGACGCTCCGGCTAAGGACAGTACGCAGACGCGCGCCGAAGACGCGCATTACGCCTGTTCGAACAATATGAGTCCCCCAGACCAGCAGGGCGACGGCAGAAAGCAGGTGAAGCAAAGTTAGCACGGAATCAGGTTCTCCTTTTTGTTATGCATTTTCCTGTTAAGATTTTTCTAATCACGTTGTTTTTATCCAGGCATTTCTCTTGTATGTACTTTCAGTATAAGAGATTTATACAAGAAAGCATTTAAAAAGGCATTTATATAAAAATCCACCTGTATCTGTTGCTATTTCTGTCACACTTTCCCCTGTCGTTTACACCAGATAATCGTTGTCACTTTTGTGACCTCTGAGAAGATAAACAACGAAATATTTAAGACCAGATCCTGTGAATGAAAATAATTAAGTAACAACGGTATTACGGAGATTGAACAGCTTACGGTAGCAAAACGCATAAACTCCTGAATCGCCAAAAAAGAGAAACTAAATAATTCTTGTCTTAAAAAACATTGCGCAGAAAAGAATAAAGAGAACAATAATACTATTTGTAGCGTAACAGTGGCGACTGCATAAGCGTAAAAACCGCCTTCAACACCGATATCCTTAAGTAAAGAAAGTGAATGAACGATATCGGAATAAAAAGGGATACGACCATTACCAAGCGAGTAGAACAAATATGTGGCTATCGCGATAACATCCATGACACCCCAAAAAAGAAGAATGTATTTTTTATATTGACGTTGCATAAAGTAAATCCTTTTTACGAAAACAAATATTACCAGGAATTATTATAATTGCGGGCGTTTTTGGATTAACACTCCACCCGTATTTTTAAAAATCCTGTCAGCCATACCTTCACTAAACAAGACATCGATACGCCCTTTACTTTTATCGTGATACAGAATACTGCATGAGATACACCTTATACCCTCTTTGGATTTACGAAAATCTAACCAAAAACGACCATCATAAAATACCCACTCCACACCTGTTTTTATATTAATTATCCAATCATTATAACCTGTTGGTTTTTTTCCTAATAGTTCAGTAACTTCGGACTCTGAACATCCTTCGAAAGCAAAAAAATCTATTTCATCGATTTTTATCATGTTCAATAATCCATTATTTATGACATTAAAAACCGGGGCAAATACCCCGGTGTTATCACTTACTCGGCATCATACCCCAGATTCGGTGCCAGCCAGCGCTCAACATCTGAGACGCTCATTCCTTTACGGCGGGCATAGTCTTCGACCTGGTCGCGCTGAATTTGCGCCACCGCGTAGTACTTGCTGTCCGGGTGGCTGAAATACCAACCCGAAACCGATGCACCGGGCCACATGGCGAAGGATTCCGTGAGTTTCATGCCGGTATGTTTTTCCACTTCCAGCAGCTCCCAGATGGTGGCTTTTTCCGTATGTTCCGGGCAGGCCGGATAGCCCGGTGCCGGGCGGATGCCCTGGTAGTTTTCGCGGATCAGCTCTTCGTTGCTGAGGTTCTCGTTCGGCGCATAGCCCCAGTAGACTTTACGCACACGCTCATGAAGATACTCCGCAAAGGCTTCCGCCAGGCGGTCGGCAAGCGCTTTCACCATGATTTTGTTGTAATCATCATGCTGTGCTTCAAAGGCATCAGCCAGTGCGTCCTCTTCCAGCCCGCCAGTCACGGCAAATGCGCCGATGTAATCTGCTTTACCAGAAAGCTTCGGCGCAACGAAGTCAGCGAGACAGTAGTTAGCGAAGCCGGTTTTTTCGGTCTGTTGGCGTAGATGGTGGCTGACATTAATCACATGGGTACGCGTTTCGTCACGGTAGATTTCAATGTCATCGCCCACACGGTTTGCCGGGAACAGGCCCACCACACCACGCGGGTTCAGCATTTTTTCGGCGCTTAATTTATCCAGCATGTCGTTGGCGTCTTTAAACAGCCGCTGCGCCTCAACACCTACCACTTCATCTTCCAGAATGCGCGGATACTTCCCGGCCAGCGACCAGGTCATAAAGAACGGCGTCCAGTCGATGTAATTACGCAGCGTTTCGATGCTGGCTTCGACTTCCTGCACACCGAGACGGTGCGCCACCGGCGGCGTGTAAGCCTGCCAGTCAAAAGCGAAGTCGTTATCACGCGCCGCTTCCAGCGTGACCGGTGGTGTGCGTGGTTTCTTTCGTCCGTGCTGAATACGCACGGTTTCGTACTCCTTGCGGGTACGAGCAACGAAATCATCACGCTGAGTGTCGGAAAGCAACGCCGCCACCACACCAACGGTGCGTGAAGCGTTCTGCACATACACCGTCGGGCCGCTGTAGTTCTGCTCAATTTTCACCGCCGTGTGCGCTTTTGAGGTGGTCGCGCCGCCAATCAATAGCGGAATGGTGAAGCCCTGACGCTCCATCTCTTTCGCCACGTTAACCATCTCGTCCAGCGACGGAGTGATCAGCCCCGAAAGGCCAATCAAATCAGCATTCACTTCTTTGGCGGTACGCAGGATTTTTTCCGCAGGCACCATCACGCCGAGATCGACAATTTCGTAGTTGTTGCATTGCAGCACCACGCCAACGATATTTTTACCGATATCGTGGACGTCACCCTTCACGGTGGCGATCACCATCTTGCCGTTGGTTTTGCCCTGCTCTTTGCTGGCTTCAATAAACGGTTCGAGGTAGGCCACCGCCTGCTTCATCACGCGCGCCGATTTCACCACCTGTGGCAGGAACATTTTCCCTTCGCCAAACAGGTCTCCGACCACGTTCATGCCGTCCATCAACGGGCCTTCAATCACTTCAATCGGGCGCGTAGCCTGCTGGCGGGCTTCTTCGGTATCCTGCTCGATAAACTCGGTAATGCCTTTGACCAGCGAGTATTCCAGACGTTTATTCACTTCCCACGAGCGCCACTCCGCCTGCTGGGCGTTAGCGGTGTCGTCGGTTTTGCTGCCGCGGTATTTCTCGGCAAGCTCCAGTAAACGCTCAGTGCCATCGTCGCGACGGTTAAGAATCACATCTTCCACCGCGTCGCGCAGTTCAGCGGGTAGGTCGTCGTAAATCGCCAGTTGCCCGGCGTTGACGATCCCCATATCCATGCCATTGCGAATAGCGTAGTAGAGGAACACCGCGTGAATGGCTTCGCGCACCGGATCGTTGCCACGGAATGAGAAAGAAACGTTAGAAACGCCGCCGGAAATCAGTGCGTGCGGCAGTTCACGTTTGATGTCTTCACACGCGCCGATAAAGTCCTGCGCGTAATTGTTGTGCTCTTCAATGCCAGTTGCGACCGCGAAGATGTTCGGGTCAAAGATGATATCTTCTGGCGGGAAGCCAACCTCTTCGGTGAGGATTTTGTACGCCCGACGGCAAATCTCGATTTTCCGTGCGCGGGTATCGGCCTGGCCCTGTTCGTCAAAAGCCATTACCACGACTGCCGCACCGTAGCGACGCAACAGTTTCGCGTGATGGATAAAAGCGTCGACGCCTTCTTTCATCGAAATAGAGTTAACAATGCCTTTGCCCTGGATACACTTCAGACCTTTTTCAATGACATCCCATTTTGAGGAGTCGATCATAATCGGCACGCGAGCGATATCCGGTTCACCGGCAATCAGATTGAGAAAACGCACCATCGCCGCTTCGGCGTCGAGCATCCCTTCATCCATATTGATATCGATAATCTGCGCGCCGTTTTCCACCTGCTGGCGGGCCACATCCAGTGCCTCGCTGTATTTCTCTTCTTTGATCAGGCGCTTGAACTTAGCGGAACCGGTGACGTTGGTGCGTTCACCCACGTTCACAAACAGGCTATCTTCGCCAATGTTCAGCGGCTCCAGGCCGGACAAACGGCAGGCTACGGGGATTTCCGGCAGTTTGCGCGGCGCTAATCCTTCTACTGCACGACTCATCGCTGCAATATGTTGTGGCGTGGTGCCACAGCAGCCGCCGACGATATTGAGAAAACCCGCTTGCGCCCATTCACGTATCTGTTTTGCCATCGTGTCGGCGTCGAGATCGTACTCACCAAAGGCGTTGGGTAGCCCGGCGTTCGGGTGCGCGGTGACGTAGCATTCCGCAATCCGTGACAGCTCCTGCACGTACTGGCGCAGTTCGTCTGGCCCCAGCGCACAGTTAAGGCCGAAAGTCAGCGCTTCGGCGTGGCGCAGAGAGTTATAAAACGCTTCGGTGGTCTGCCCGGAGAGCGTGCGCCCGGAGGCGTCGGTGATGGTGCCGGAGATCATAATCGGCAGCTCAACGCCCAGCGCTTCAAACTCCGTTTTCACCGCAAAAACCGCCGCTTTGGCGTTAAGGGTGTCGAAAACGGTTTCGATCAGGATCAGATCCGCACCACCTTCCACCAGCGCTTTGGTGGATTCGCGATAGGCCGCCACCAGCTGGTCAAAAGTGATGTTGCGGAATGCCGGATCGTTGACGTCCGGAGAAATAGACGCCGTGCGGTTGGTCGGGCCGAGAACACCGGCAACGTAGCGCGGTTTCTCCGGCGTGCGCGCGGTCCACTCATCAGCACAGGCGCGCGCCAGTTTCGCCGCCGCAAAGTTGATTTCCGCCGACAGGGATTCCATCTGGTAATCCGCCATCGCAATGGTTGTGGAGTTGAAGGTGTTGGTTTCGATGATATCCGCGCCCGCTTCAAAGTAGGCGTTGTGGATAGCGGCGATCACTTCCGGTTTACTGAGTACCAGCAGGTCGTTGTTGCCTTTGAGGTCGCATGGCCAGTCGGCAAAGCGTTCACCACGAAAATCGGCTTCGTTCAGTCGATAGCTCTGGATCATGGTGCCCATACCGCCGTCCAGCACCAGAATACGTTCATTTAACTGCGCACGCAGTTGTTCCACTTTGCTGCTCACACTTGCTCCCGACACGCTCAACCCAGATTTAATAAAAATTCAACAAACCATACTGGCATAAACGCATCTGTGGTAAAAGCGACCACCACGCAACATGAGATTTGTTCAACATTAACTCATCGGATCAGTTCAGCAACTATTGCATTAGCTAACAATAAAAATGAAAATGATTTCCACGATACAGAAAAAGGAGACTGTCATGGTCGCACCCATTCCCGCGAAACGCGGCAGAAAACCCGCCGTTGCCACCGCACCAGCGACTGGACAGGTTCAGTCTTTAACGCGTGGCCTGAAATTACTGGAGTGGATTGCCGAATCCAATGGCAGTGTGGCACTCACGGAACTGGCACAACAAGCCGGGTTACCCAATTCCACGACCCACCGCCTGCTAACCACGATGCAACAGCAGGGTTTCGTACGTCAGGTCGGTGAACTGGGACACTGGGCAATCGGCGCACATGCCTTTATGGTCGGCAGCAGCTTTCTCCAGAGCCGTAATTTGTTAGCAATTGTTCACCCTATCCTGCGCAATCTAATGGAAGAGTCTGGCGAAACGGTCAATATGGCGGTGCTTGATCAAAGCGATCATGAAGCGATTATTATCGACCAGGTACAGTGTACCCACCTGATGCGAATGTCCGCGCCTATCGGCGGTAAATTACCTATGCACGCTTCCGGTGCGGGTAAAGCCTTTTTAGCCCAACTGAGCGAAGAACAGGTGACGAAGCTGTTGCACCGCAAAGGATTACATGCCTATACCCACGCAACGCTGGTGTCTCCTGTGCATTTAAAAGAAGATCTCGCCCAAACGCGCAAACGGGGTTATTCATTTGACGATGAGGAACATGCGCTGGGGCTACGTTGCCTTGCAGCGTGTATTTTCGATGAGCACCGTGAACCGTTTGCCGCAATTTCTATTTCCGGACCGATTTCACGTATTACCGATGACCGCGTGACCGAGTTTGGCGCGATGGTGATTAAAGCGGCGAAGGAAGTGACGCTGGCGTACGGTGGAATGCGCTGACTTTTTCGCCTCTGATTTATACGAATCGAACGCTAAACCGCTGCCTGCGCCGATACGCATAAACATCTTCCACATGCCCTTCACGAATGCGGTTTTGTAGTGCGCGCCAGTAATCAGCGCGGAACAGGTCGGCGTGCATCTCTTCAAACAGCGGACCAATACGCGGGTCGGCACATAGCCAGTGGCGAAACTCTTCCGGGAAAACATCGCCCGGCGAGACGCTGTACCACGGTTCGCTGGCAAGTTCGTCCTCCGGGTAGCGCGGCGGTGGGATGTCGCGGAAGTTCACTTCCGTCATGTAGCAAATTTCGTCGTAATCATAAAACACCACACGCCCGTGACGGGTGACACCAAAGTTTTTAAACAGCATGTCGCCAGGGAAAATGTTAGCGGCGGCAAGCTGGCGAATAGCGTTACCGTACTCTTCAATGGCGTCGCGCAGCTGCTGACCTTCCACTTGTTCCAGCCAGATATTGAGCGGCACCATCCGCCGCTCGATATAAAGATGGCGAATCACAATTTGTTCGCCGAGATCGGTGATTTTTTCCGCTGCTTCCTGGAGCAGTAATTCCATTAATGCCGGGGAAATATGCCGCTTCTCCAGCACAAAGTTTTCAAACTCCTGGGTGTCCGCCATTCGGCCCACACGATCGTGCTCTTTCACCAGTTGGTAGCAGGCACGAACGTGAGCGGCAGACATCTCTTTCTGCGGCGCGAACCTGTCTTTGATGACTTTGAAGACCCGATCAAAACCCGGCAACGTAAACACCAGCATCACCATGCCACGAATACCCGGCGCTTCAATGAACTGCTCATTACAGCCCTGTAGATAAACGAGATATTCGCGGTAGCTTTCGGTTTTAGCGTGCTTCTGGCAGCCGATAGCCATATACAATTCAGCGGTGGTTTTACCTGGCAGAATTTCCCGTAGCCACTCGACCAGCGCTGCGGGCAGCGGTGCATAAACCATAAAATAAGAACGCGCAAAGCCAAAAACAATGCTCGCTTCGGCGGTCGTCGTCAGGCAAGTATCAATAAATAACTCGCCGTCGTCCGTCTGGTGGATCGGCAGCAAAAATGGCAATGTGCCGGAAGGCGTGATCAGTTTGCCCACCAGCCAGGCGGCTTTATTGCGGTAAAACAGTTCGTTCGCCACCTGTAAATGACTTTCCGCGAGGTTGTCTGTCCCCAGCGTTTCCGTCAGATGGCGAACGATGTAATGAATGTCACGGCTTTTATTCTGCCAGCGCAGACGCAACGGCAGGTCGCTGATAACACGCATCAGCAGAGATTCCCAGCCGTGATCGGGGTGAAAGTCTTTCGCCAGCGGGCGCGGAATGGTACGAAAACGGCGCTCTGGCTGGGAGCTAAAGATAAAAAGCCGCTCGGGAGTAAGCGAGCGGTGGTCAAATAACCGACAGTACACGGAGTTAAAAAAGCTCTCCGCAATCTCGAAGCGCGGGTAATCCGGCAACAGCCGCGTGTAATGCTCTTTGACGCGCAGTAAAAATGCCGCGTCCGTGCTTTGGCCGTTGGTAATGCAGCGCAGTTGCTCCACCACCAGACCCACGTGATGATCGTAAAGATGGATACGGTTTTTCATCGCCTGCTGGACAGCATGCCAGTCGGCCTGTTCGAAACGCTGCTGCGCCCCGGAAGTCACTTCGAGGAATCGACCATACTGAGCATCGAAGCCTTGCAAAATGGTTTGTGCAATCAGTAATTCCAGGCCACGCGGCATTTAGCGCCCTCATCAGGAGCAGAGAATTGCCGGATGCGGCGTAAATGCCTTATCCGGCCTACAGTCAGCAACGTTTGTAGGTTGCTTAGAACTGCGATTCTTCAGTGGAGCCGGTCAGCGCGGTGACTGAAGACGTGCCGCCCTGAATAATGGTCGTCACTTTATCGAAGTAACCTGTACCCACTTCCTGCTGGTGAGATACGAAGGTATAGCCATCTTTCGCGGCGGCAAATTCCGGCTGCTGCACTTTCTCAACGTAGTGCTTCATACCTTCGCCCTGGGCATAGGCGTTTGCCAGATCGAACATGTTAAACCACATGCTGTGGATGCCTGCCAGGGTGATGAACTGGAACTTGTAGCCCATATCCGACAGCTGCTGCTGGAAGCTGGCAATAGTTTTGTCGTCGAGGTTTTTCTGCCAGTTGAACGACGGCGAGCAGTTATAAGCCAGCAGTTTGCCCGGATATTTCGCGTGGATGGCTTGTGCAAAGCGACG
Source organism: Escherichia sp. WS1451 (assembly GCF_046487365.1). Taxonomy (NCBI): domain Bacteria; kingdom Pseudomonadati; phylum Pseudomonadota; class Gammaproteobacteria; order Enterobacterales; family Enterobacteriaceae; genus Escherichia; species Escherichia sp. WS1451. Next base: position 4,880 of record NZ_JBJQJP010000020.1, on the reverse strand, counting down.
CGCCAGTTCCAGATCCGGCGTGGAGGTTTCACACCATACCAGGTCAGCATATGGCGCATACGCCAGGCCACGGCTGATCGCTTGTTCAATACCTGCATGAGTACGGAAGAAGCCTTCGCTGGTACGCTCGCCGGTAATAAATTCGCTGTCATATGGGTCGCAATCGGAGGTAATCAGATCCGCCGCATCGGCATCGGTACGAGCAACCAGCAGGGTTGGAACGCCCGTCACGTCAGCTGCCAGACGCGCCGCGACCAGTTTCTGAATAGCTTCCTGAGTTGGCACTAAAACTTTGCCGCCCATGTGACCGCATTTCTTCACTGATGCCAGCTGATCTTCGAAGTGAACTGCCGCTGCACCGGCTTCAATCATCGCTTTCATCAGTTCAAAGGCATTCAGGACACCGCCAAAACCGGCTTCCGCATCGGCAACGATCGGCAGGAAGTAATCGACATAGCGCGGATCGCCCGGCTCAATGCCTGCGGACCATTGGATCTGATCCGCACGGCGGAAGGTGTTGTTGATCCGCTCCACCACAGCTGGCACCGAGTTTGCCGGATAGAGCGACTGATCCGGATACATGCTGGCCGCCAGGTTAGCGTCCGCCGCTACCTGCCATCCCGACAGATAGACTGCTTCAATACCCGCTTTCGCCTGTTGCAGCGCCTGACCGCCAGTCAGTGCACCGAGGCTGTTGATGTAGCCTTTTTTCGACTCGCCGTGCAGCAGACGCCACATTTTCGCCGCACCCAGTTGCGCCAGCGTGCATTCAGGATTGACTGAACCGCGTAATTTCACCACATCTTCCGCGCTGTACGGGCGAGTAATGCCTTCCCAACGCGGTTGAGTCCACTCTTTCTGTAATTCTTCAATTTGTTGTGTACGGGTTTTCATGTGCAGATGCTCCATAGTTATGTGGTGGTTTACGCTAACAGGCGGTAGCCTGGCAGGGTCAGGAAATCAATTAACTCATCGGAAGTGGTGATCTGTTCCATCAAACGTGCGGCATCGTCAAAACGCCCCCGGGAGAAACGTTCTTCGCCCAGTTCGCTGGCAATGACTTTCATCTCTTCGCCCAGCATCTGGCGGAACAAGGCTTTGGTCACCGGTTTGCCATTGCTCAACGTTTTTTGATGATGGATCCACTGCCAGATTGAGGTACGGGAAATTTCAGCCGTCGCCGCATCTTCCATCAGGCCATAAATCGGCACGCAGCCGTTGCCGGAGATCCATGCTTCGATGTACTGCACAGCCACGCGAATGTTGGCGCGCATACCTTCTTCGGTGCGTTCACCATCACAAGGTGCCAGCAGCTGATCGGCAGTAATCGGCGCGTCTTGTTCGCGCATCACTTCAAGCTGATTTTTACGGGAGCCGAGAATGTCGTTGAATACCGCCATTGCCGTATCCGCAAGGCCTGGGTGGGCAATCCATGTGCCATCGTGACCGTTATTAGCTTCCAGCGATTTATCCGCTTTTACTTTGTTGAGCACCTGGTTATTGCGCTCTTCATCTTTGCTCGGAATAAATGCCGCCATACCGCCCATCGCAAAAGCACCGCGTTTATGGCAGGTTTTAATCAACAGGCGTGAGTAAGCATTCAGAAATGGTTTATCCATCGTCACTGCCTGTCTGTCTGGCAGGACGCGATCGGGATAGTTTTTCAACGTTTTGATATAACTGAAGATGTAATCCCAACGACCGCAGTTCAGACCAACAATATGGTCACGCAGCGCGTGAAGGATTTCGTCCATCTGGAACACGGCGGGCAGCGTTTCAATCAGCAACGTCGCCTTGATGGTGCCGCGCGGCAGATTAAAGCGATCTTCTGCATAGCTGAAGACTTCGCTCCACCAGGCCGCTTCCTGCCAGGACTGGGTTTTCGGCAGATAGAAATAGGGACCGCTGCCCTTTGCCAACAGTGCATGATAGTTGTGGAAGAAATAGAGCGCAAAATCAAACAGGCTACCGGGGATTGCCTCACCACGCCAGGTGACATGTTTTTCCGGCAAGTGCAGACCGCGTACCCGACAAATCAACACCGCTGGATTGGGCTTGAGCTGGTAAATTTTGCCTGCTTCATTGGTATAGCTGATGGTGCCGTTAACCGCATCGCGCAGGTTAATTTGCCCGTCGATCACTTTGTTCCAGTCCGGGGCCAGTGAATCTTCGAAATCGGCCATAAAGACTTTCACATTGGCGTTCAGTGCGTTGATCACCATCTTGCGCTCAACCGGGCCGGTAATCTCTACCCGACGATCTTGTAAGTCCGCGGGAATACCACGAATTTTCCAGCCAGCATCACGAATGGAAGCTGTTTCCGAAATAAAATCAGGCAACGTTCCGTTATCGATATCCTGCTGCTGCTGAATGCGCGCTGCCAGAAGTTTATTGCGTTGTGGCGTAAAATGCGTCACCAGCTCAGTCAGAAATTCTACCGCTTCGGCAGTAAGAATTTGCTTCTCCTGCTCGCCATACGGCCTTATGAAAGCCAGTTCATCGGTTGTTGTTGCCTGTTCAGTCATCGTGCAGCTCCTCGTCATGGATCCGAAAACTTCCCCACTGTGAACGAAGGATCGTTGTGCGCTTTTCGTTCAGCACAACTAAGACTACTCATTTAAAATGCAAAATCAAAAACAATTTCCATTTTAATTAAAAATACTTGATAACTTATTGATAACAATATGAATAAATTTTATTCACCTACTGAGGTGCGTTTCGGAAATAAAAAAGGCACCCGAAGGTGCCTGAGGTAAGGTGCTGAATCGCTTAACGATCGACTATCACAGAAGATTAATCCAGCGTTGGATTCATGTGCCGTAGATCGTATGGCGTGATCTGGTAGACGTAATAGTTGAGCCAGTTGGTAAACAGCAAATTACCGTGACTACGCCAGCTCGCTCGCGGTTTGTTTTGCGGATCATTGTGCGGGAAATAGTTATACGGTACTTCCGGGTCTAGTCCGGCTTCCACATCGCGGAAATATTCCTGCGCCAGCGTTTGCGCATCATATTCGGGATGGCCCGTCACAAAGGCAATGCGCTTATCTTTGCTGGCAAACAGATATGCATCCCCTTCTTCCGTCTCTGCCAGAATTTCCAGATCGGTGTAATCACGAATCAACGCTGCCGGAAAGTCAGCATAGCGCGAATGCGGTGCCAGGAATGAATCATCAAAGCCACGCGTCAGAAGCGCATGAGGATGGAGAATATGATGCTCGTAAACGCCAGAGAGTTTGTCGGTGCGGGTTTGCTTAGGGATGCCGTAGAGGATATTGAGCGCGGCCTGGACCGCCCAACAGACAAACAGCGTCGAGGTGACGTGATCTTTCGACCACTCCAGCACCTGTTTGATCTGCGGCCAGTAAGCGACATCATTAAACTCCACCAGGCCCAGCGGCGCGCCGGTAACTATCAGACCATCAAAGTTTTGTTCCTGAATATCTTCAAAGTTACAGTAGAAGTTATTCAGATGCTCTGCGGGCGTGTTGCGCGATTCACGGGAATCGATGCGCAACAGCTGAATATCGACCTGCAAAGGTGAGTTTGAAAGCAGGCGCAGAAACTGATTTTCAGTTTCGATCTTCTTCGGCATCAGGTTAAGGATAAGCACCTTTAGCGGACGAATTTCCTGACCAGACGCACGAGAAGTTGTCATCACAAAAACGTTTTCTTCACGCAAGAAATTGACGGCGGGTAGCTCGTCCGGCACACGAATCGGCATAACCTGATTACCTCACTACATACGCTTATACGTTTAGACATCCAGATAGCTAAAGATAACCAGAAAATTTGCCAATGTCGAGCCTGCATGTTGAAGGTGAGAAAGTTTCAAGGAAAAGGCTACGTTAGAATATAAGAATGACGAAAAGGAGAGAAAATGGTTATTAGTATTCGCCGCTCACGGCATGAGGAAGGGGAGGAACTCGTTGCGATTTGGTGTCGTTCTGTCGATGCCACTCACGATTTTTTATCAGCAGAGTATCGGGCCGAGCTGGAGGAGCTAGTTCGTTCCTTCCTGCCGGAAGCGCCGTTGTGGGTCGCGGTTAATGAGCGGGATCGGCCGGTTGGGTTTATGTTGTTAAGTGGGCAGCATATGGATGCGCTGTTTATCGATCCTGATGTGCGCGGCTGCGGCGTGGGTCGGATGCTGGTGAAGCATGCGCTCTCAATGGCCCCGGAACTGACAACCAATGTTAATGAGCAAAATGAGCAGGCGGTTGGGTTCTATAAGAAGGTGGGTTTTAAGGTTACGGGACGCTCTGAGGTGGACGATTTGGGGAAACCGTATCCATTGCTGAATCTGGCATATGTGGGGGAATAAGCTGCCCCCTATCGTGCTATCGTGCCTGCGTAAGCTGGAGCAGACGCGCCAGCGTCGCATCCGGCATTTTTTCTGCGCCAATGCAAAAAGGCCATCCTGACGGATGGCCTTTCGCTTAATTTGATGCCTGGCAGTTCCCTACTCTCGCATGGGGAGACCCCACACTACCATCGGCGCTACGGCGTTTCACTTCTGAGTTCGGCATGGGGTCAGGTGGGACCACCGCGCTAAGGCCGCCAGGCAAATTCTGTTTTATCAGACCGCTTCTGCGTTCTGATTTAATCTGTATCAGGCTGAAAATATTCTCTCATCCGCCAAAACATCTTCGGCGTTGTAAGGTTAAGCCTCACGGTTCATTAGTACCGGTTAGCTCAACGCATCGCTGCGCTTACACACCCGGCCTATCAACGTCGTCGTCTTCAACGTTCCTTCAGGACTCTCAAGGAGTCAGGGAGAACTCATCTCGGGGCAAGTTTCGTGCTTAGATGCTTTCAGCACTTATCTCTTCCGCATTTAGCTACCGGGCAGTGCCATTGGCATGACAACCCGAACACCAG
>NZ_JBJQJP010000019.1:0-94260 GCF_046487365.1 Escherichia sp. WS1451 | reverse complement strand
CATGACCAGCCAGGTAATGATTTACAGCGGCAAGTTTTACTTCAAATGAATGTTTCATAAACTGCACCTTCAGATGTCAGATTATGTCCAACATTTGGGGTGCAGTTCAGAACGCCTTATCCGGCCTACAAAGTCATGCAAATTCAATATATTGAAGTTTATTGGTAGGCCTGATAAGCGCAGCGCATCAGGCAATCATACGCTTGTCATCAGTGACATACCCATAACCTTATCGATGTGTTGGAGGGAAGAACGAGGCAAACAGACAATTGCGGCATGATCTTGAATGGGTAACGCGGAATACGAGAGATAGTGTCGTCACACCCTATGAGCTGTAATCCGGGCGACCTGCGCCACCCGGAAAACGTCAGAGATTACTCCCCTTCACCCGGGAACAGGAACGGGTTGATGGAACTACGGGCATAGCCTTCTTGCTCCATTCGCGCGTCCAGTACCAGAGAGGCGAGGTCATCTGCCACGGCTTCAACTTTCGGTTCTTTTTCCTGATAAAGAATCTTCAGGTAAGTGCCGCAGTCATCGCAGCTTTCGGCTTTAATCGCGGCCTGTTCGTCATCCAGCGACCAGTAATGCAGTTTGCCGCTCTGCTCGCAGTTGCTGCATTTTACGCGCACTACGTGCCATTCGGTTTCACACAGGTTGCAGTGCAGGTAACGCAGCCCCTGAGTGGTGCCAATTTGCACCATGCTGGACACCGGCATAGAGCCACATACCGGGCAATATTGACGTTGTTCGCCGTATTCAGCGCGGGCTTTGCCGGGGATCAGATTAGCCATCTGCGCCCAGTAGAGCGACAGCGCAGCCCAGATAAACGGCGCTTTATCACTGCTGACGGACGAGAAATCAGAGGCAAACAGTGCGCTGGCCATATCTTCCAGCTCCTGGGTCGATGCCTTCTCCAGATTCTCAATCACTGCCAGCGCCGGGCCGCTCATTTCAGGTTTCAGCTCAGCAATCAGCGCCATCAGCAGCTTTTGCCAGTGCTTATCACGCGGCAGAACGTGAATATCCAGCGGGGGCTTGCCCTGTGCGCTGGCTTCTTTAATGCGTGCAGTCAGATCCATCTCCAGCGGATGGTCGTACAGCACCACTTCCTGGGCGTGGGCGATAAGCGCAGCAAAGCGCAGATAATCACCCAGCGGATTATTTTCTGCCAGCTCGCGCAGACGTTCAGCGCGGCGGTTGTATAAATTTTTGAGCCGAGGGAACAATAACGGCGGAATCATATCCGCCGTACGTTTCTCGCTCGAACCCAGCTCATCTTGCGGGATTATGCGAATACTCATTCAGCTTTCTTTTCCGTTGTCTTGCGGACCTCACGGTACCAGCGCGGGTGATGTTTCTTCGCCCAGGCGCTGGTAACCCATCCTTCCACCATGGCGGTAATCGTGCCTTTCACCCAAAGGGCGGCGTAGATATGCACCATGATAACCACAATTAACGCCACTGCGGCAAATGAATGCAGCATTAACGCGAATCGGATCACCGGGATTGAGAAAGCAGGCGCAAAATAAGGACGCCAGATAATCACGCCGCTCACCAGCAACAGAACCAGGAAAATAATCGCCGCCCAGAAAACGCATTTCTGACCGAAGTTATAACGCCCGGTGTCACCTACTTCCTCGTTGACGACGATCTTACGAATATTCTTCGCCCAAAAGATATCATCCCGATTGATTAGGTTGTGATGCCAGTAACGGAAAAACATGATGATGAACGAGGCAAACATAACCACGCCGACAAACGGGTGCAGAATGCGCGCCAGCTGCGGTGTGCCCATGATTTGCATCAACCAGTTGAAGGACGGGAACAAAAAGCCCAGCCCGCTCACCGCCGCCAGGATGAAGCAGAAGGCGGTGATCCAGTGGTTGATACGTTCCGGCGCGGTGTAGCGCACGATGGTGTCACGTCGTTTCATTTGCGCTCCTCGTCTTTCTCTTCGTGCAGATTATTCTCTTCCTCATCCGCACGGTTCGGACCGACACCCACGTAGTGGAAGATACTGGCTGCGAAGGTAGCCGCAAAGCCAACAGCTGCGAGCGGTTTCCAGATGCCTTTCCAGAATTTCACGGTTTCGCTGATTTCCGGGTTCTCCGGCAAGCCATGATACAGATTTGGCTTGTCAGCATGGTGCAGCACGTACATAACATGTGTACCACCGACGCCTGCCGGGTCGTACAAACCCGCATTGTCGTAACCACGGGTTTTCAGCTCCGCCACGCGCTCGCTCGCCAGCGTTTTCATCGACTCTTTCGTACCGAAGTGAATCGCGCCCGTTGGGCAGGTCTTCACGCAGGCCGGTTCTTGCCCAACCACCACGCGGTCAACGCACAACGTACATTTGTAGACGCGGTTGTCTTCCGGGTTGAGGCGCGGAATGTCGAACGGACAGCCCGCAATGCAATAACCGCAGCCGATGCACTGCTCGGACTGGAAGTCGACGATACCGTTGGCATACTGAATAATTGCCCCTTCCGCCGGGCACGCTTTCAGGCAGCCTGGATCGGAACAGTGCATACAGCCGTCTTTGCGGATCAGCCATTCCAGTTTGTCGTTCTGCTCCACTTCCGAGAATCGCATCACCGTCCACGATTTGGCACTTAAATCATTGGGGTTGTCGTACACCCCAATGTTATTGCCGACGGTATCGCGAATGTCGTTCCACTCTGAACACGCCACCTGACAGGCTTTACAGCCGATACAGGTGGTGACGTCGATGAGTTTCGCCACTTCTTCCTGGAAGTCCCGCGCCTGAGGCGCGGGGGTCAGACCGTTAGTCGCGGAACGACGAATGATATCTTGCGATTGATAAGCCATATGTCGTCTCCGTTACACCTTTTCCACATTCACAAGGAAGGACTTAAACTCCGGCGTCTGCGTGTTCGCATCACCGACGAATGGCGTCAACGTATTGGCAATAAAGCCTTTTTTCGCAACACCTTCATAGCCCCAGTGAATCGGAATACCGATGGTATCGATATCTTTGCCGTTTGCTTTCAGCGTGCGAATACGTTTGGTCACTACCGCTTTGGCTTTGATATAGCCACGGTTGGAGGAGACTTTCACAGTATCGCCCTGGGCAATGCCAAGTTTATTCGCCAGCGACTCCCCGATTTCCACAAACTGCTCTGGTTGCAAAATCGCGTTCAACAGCGCGTGTTTGGTCCAGTAGTGGAAGTGCTCGGTCAGACGATAGGTGGTTCCGACATACGGGAACTTATCGGCTTTACCCAATGCTTCGGCGTCGTCTTTAAAGATTCGCGCAGCCGGGTTCGAGATAACGTTTGGATGCAGCGGGTTAGTTCCCAGCGGCGTTTCAAACGGCTCGTAGTGTTCCGGGAACGGACCTTCCGCCATCTTATCGAGGGCAAACAGACGTCCCATGCCTTCCTGCTGCATGATAAACGGCCCTACGCCGCTGCCCGGAGGCGCTGCGCTGTAATCCGGAATATCCCAGCCGGTCCATTTGGTGCCGTCCCATTTCAGCAACTGACGCTTCGGATCCCATGGGTTACCCTGCGGATCTGCGGAGGCGCGGTTATACAGAATGCGGCGGTTAAGCGGCCATGCCCATGCCCAGCCCAGCGTGTTACCGAGGCCAGACGGATCGGCGTTATCACGACGCGCCATCTGGTTGCCTTCCGGCGTCCAGCTACCGGCGAAAATCCAGCAGCCACAGGAGGTTGTACCGTCATCGCGCAGTTGGGCGAACGAGCTAAGTTGTTGGCCTTTCTTGACGATAACCGCACCGGTTGCCGGGTCGGTAATATCGGCCAGCGCTTTGCCGTTGCTCTCCATTGCCACTTCTTCTGAAGATGGCTCATGCGGAATGGCGTAGTTCCAGGTCATGTTCAGCACCTGGTCCGGGTTCGCGCCACCCTGTTCGGCATACATCTTGCGCAAGCGCAGGAAGATACCGGAGAGGATCTCGCCATCAGTCAGCGCAATCCCCGGGGCGTCCGCACCTTTCCAGTGCCACTGCAACCAGCGACCAGAGTTGACGATTGAACCGTTCTCTTCCGCGAAGCAGGTCGATGGCAGACGGAACACTTCGGTCTGGATCTTCGACGAGTCAACTTCGTTCAGTTCACCGTGGTTCTGCCAGAAGTTAGAGGTTTCAGTGTTCAGCGGGTCGATAGTCACGAGGAATTTCAGCTTCGACAGACAGCCGATCACTTTGTTTTTGTTCGGGAATGAGGCAACAGGGTTAAAGCCCTGGCAGATATAGCCATTGACCTTGCCCTCTTTCATCATCTCGAAGTATTGCAGGACGTCGTAGCCTTTATCCCACTTCGGCAACCAGTCAAAGCCCCAGCTATTTTCCGCCGTCGCTTTATCACCAAAGAAGGCCTTCATCATAGAGACGAAGAATTTCGGGTAGTTGCCCCAGTAGTTGACCTGGCCTTCCAGCAGTGGTTTTGGCGTGTTGGCAGCGAGGTAAGTTTGCAGATCGGTCTGCTTCTCGCTTGGCAACGTCATGTAACCTGGCAGACTCTGCGACAGTAGCCCCAGGTCGGTCAGCCCCTGAATATTGGAGTGACCGCGCAGGGCGTTAACGCCGCCGCCTGCCATCCCCATGTTGCCGAGCAGCAGCTGGATCATCGCCATCGTACGAATGTTTTGCGCACCAATGGAGTGTTGCGTCCAGCCGAGCGCGTAAAGGAACGAGGCAGTTTTATCGTGAGCACTGGTTTCGGCGATGTATTCGCAGACTTTCAGGAACGCGTCTTTTGGCGTACCGCAGATGTTTTCAACCACATCTGGCGTATAACGGGAAACGTGCTGTTTCAGCAAGTTCCACACGCAGCGCGGATGTTGCAGCGTGGTATCGCGTTTGGCGAAGCCGTTTTCGTCCAGCTCGTAGGTCCAGCTGGATTTATCGTACTTGCGTTTTTCCGCGTCGTAGCCGGTGAACAGGCCATCTTCAAAGCCGTAATCCTCACGCACGATCAGGCTGGCGTTGGTATAGGCTTCGGTGTATTCGCGGTTGAATTTTTCATTGTTCAGCAGGTACAGCAATACGCCTGACAGGAAAGCAATGTCAGTACCGGAACGAATAGGGGCATAGTAGTCAGCCACCGCCGCCGTACGTGTAAAGCGAGGATCGATCACAATCAGCTTCGCGCCGTTGTGAATTTTGGCTTCCATCGCCCAGCGGAACCCGACCGGGTGAGCTTCAGCGGCGTTACCGCCCATCACCACGACGAGGTTGGCGTTCTTGATGTCGACCCAGTGGTTGGTCATCGCACCGCGACCAAATGTTGGAGCAAGACTTGCTACCGTTGGTCCGTGTCAGACACGCGCCTGGTTGTCGACCGCGAGCATACCCAGCGCGCGGGAGAATTTTTGCGTTAAATAGCCGGTTTCGTTACTCGACGCGGAAGCACACAGCATCCCGGTGGAGAGCCAGCGGTTAACAGTCACGCCTTCGGCGTTTTGCGCAATGTAGTTAGCATCGCGGTCTTCTTTCATCAGTTTGGCAATGCGATCAAACGCCTCTTCCCAACTGATTTGCTGCCATTTATCAGAACCTGGCGCACGGTATTCCGGAAACTTCAGACGGCTTTCGGAGTGGATGAAATCCACCAGGCCAGCGCCTTTCGGACAAAGTGCACCGCGGTTGACCGGGTGATCCGGGTCACCTTCGATATGGAAGATAGATGCTTTGGCGTTTTTTGCTCCGTCACCGAGGCTGTACATCAACAGCCCACAGCCTACGGAACAATAGGTGCAGGTATTACGGGTTTCGCGGGTGCGCAGCAGTTTATACTGCCGGGTTTCCGCGAGTGCTACGCTGGGTGCAAAACCCAGTGCCGCTGCCGTGGTGCCTGCCATACCGCCAGCGCAGATCTTAAAGAACTGCCTTCTGCTGACCTGCATGGATTGCTCCTTGTTTCGACATTGTCACGTCCCATTTACATTCGCTTGCTGCGTGTGCAGGGAGTGGGAGTTATTTTTCTTTGCGGAAGGGGCCGCAAAGGTCCAGAATTGGCTCAATTTCCCTCCATCCAGGAAGGGTTTGTAACAGAATACCATAATGTTGGTGTGTGTGTTCTTATCTGGTTAAGAGAAAGTGAAAAAAACACAGCAAAAAGAAATCGAAAATGTGACAAGTGTCACAGGTGTTCGTCAAATTGAGTTATGGCGGCGTGATGATTTACAACACCCACGGTTAGATGAGGTGGCGGAAGAGGTTCCCGTTGCGCTGGTCTACAACGGCATTTCGCATGTAGTGATGATGGCGTCACCCAAAGACCTTGAGTACTTTGCGCTCGGTTTTTCGCTTTCCGAGGGGATTATCGAAAGTCCGCGCGATATCTTCGGTATGGATGTCGTTCCTTCCTGTAATGGTCTTGAAGTTCAAATTGAGCTTTCCAGCCGCCGCTTTATGGGGTTGAAGGAGCGTCGCCGGGCACTGGCGGGACGTACGGGATGTGGCGTGTGCGGCGTGGAGCAACTTAATGACATCGGAAAACCGGTGCAGCCGCTACCGTTCACCCAGACGTTTGATCTCAACAAACTGGATGATGCATTACGTCATCTCAATGATTTTCAGCCAGTGGGGCAACTGACCGGTTGTACTCACGCCGCCGCCTGGATGTTGCCATCTGGCGAACTGGTCGGCGGGCATGAAGACGTGGGTCGCCATGTGGCGCTGGACAAACTGTTAGGCCGCCGGTCACAAGAAGGGGAAAGCTGGCAGCAAGGTGCGGTGCTGGTTTCCAGCCGTGCCAGTTATGAAATGGTGCAAAAGTCGGCGATGTGTGGCGTAGAGATTTTGTTTGCGGTGTCTGCCGCGACCACGCTTGCTGTAGAAGTGGCTGAGCGCTGTAATCTGACACTGGTAGGTTTTTGTAAACCGGGTCGGGCAACGGTTTATACCCATCCGCAGCGTTTGAGCAATTAATTAAAATAAGTCCTGCGATATATATTAAATTGCAGGACTTATTCATTTCGTGAATTTTATTATTTTATTTATAAACAAAACGCGTGTAGTGGCGTTAACGCCTGCGCTGCAACCTATTGATGGCGTGGCGGTGAGTTATATTGATGCTGCCGTGGCGTTGGGTAATACCATTAACGAAATGGATAAATATTACACCCAGGAAAATTATAAAGACGATGCGTTTGCGAAAGGGAAAACGCTGCACCAGACATTCTTAAAAAATCTTGAAGCCTTTGAACCTGTAGCAGAATCTTATCATGCGGCGATTCAGGAAATTAACGATAAGCGCCAGCTTGCAGAACTGAAAAATATTGAAGAAAGAGAAGGGAAAACATTCCACTACTATTCTCTGGCAGTCATGATTTCAGCGAAACAAATTAATAACCTGATATCGCAAGAGAAGTTTGATGTTGATGCGGCAATGAAGAAAGTGTCTGAACTGGAAACGCTGGTGGCGCAGGCCAAAGAAGCGGATAAAGGCGGCATGAATTTCTCGTTTATTAATTCGGCAGGCCAGTATCAACTCGAGGCTAAAAAATACGTTCGCCGCATCAGAGATAAAGTCCCGTACTCTGACTGGGATAAAGAGCAACTTCAGGACGCAAACTCAAGCTGGATGGTCGAAGACTCTTTCCCGAGAGCATTACGCGAGTACAACGAAATGGTCGATGATTATAATCGCCTGCGTTAAACGTTTTTGATGATAAATGCAGTGTCGGATGCGGCGCATCCGACACAGTTCACCCCTTGTGAAGTAACTCCATAAATGCCTCATATCCTGTTAACCCGGCAATAACCTCTGCCGGATGCTGACACAATACGCTTGCCAGATAGCTAAATATTTTTAGCTCATGACGCGCATCGGCGGCGGCGCAGGCGATCAAAACATGGTTAATGACTTCGTTATTCACCTCAACTGATTGGGCGAGGGTAATAAAAAATCCACGAAAACGTCGCTCCTGTTCGCTCCAGCAATGTGGGATGGCGAGGCGATTAACAATCAGGTTTTCACCTTCGCCTTCGCGGGCGATGATCCGTTGCGCTTCATCGGCGGTAATATGGTGTTGTGCGACTAATTGAGCACAAATTTGCCGGGTAATATGTTGCCAGCTTTCACCGCGTACATTCGAATAATGAAAACTTCCGGGGGCAGAGAAAAAACGCTCCGGTTGCCGGCGAATAAACGCCGTCGCCAGAAAATGTTTTATTTGTTCGATACCGGCGGCAGTAATAATGTTTTTTACGGTGATGCAATTATTGACCGCATCATCCAGTAAATAATGGCTGTTATTAATGATCAATAACGGCTCAATCTCTTCGCGAATGGCAACCAGTTCGCTTACGCTGCGGGCAATAATCACCCGACAATTCAGGACATCGCGCTCAATGACGAGCTGATTAATAGTAGCAATCGCGTTCTGATCAGAGAGCAAAATGATCGGCTGGCGTTCGTTTTGATGCCGTTCCAGCGCACAGGCAAAATACAAACCAATCAGATCGCTGTCGAAAAGGGGAATATCGAGTTGTTCACGCAGTAGCGTAATAAAGTGCAGACTCATATCAAAGGCCGCAGGCCAGGCGGCTTTCAGGTTATTCATGCTGCTTTGGCGGTGCTCTCCAATCCACACCGGCGCGGCAAGGCAACGTAATAAATGCCCGGTAATATTCTCAACCAGTTGCGTATCAATAATATTCAATGACGCAATGCCCGGCACCCTTTGCAGCAATGCCAGCACATTATCGACACAAATAACCTGCGCCTGTTGATGCTGTTTTTCTATCAACCCCGTCAACGTTCTTACAGCGTTATCACCAAGAAACAGGCCGCTATATTCAACGATCTGTTTTATCTCGCTACCGGGATATTCAGGCCATGTGTCAGTAAGCTGATTACGCAACGCGTAAATAGCCAGAATCAGGCTTGAGAGATAGTCGCTTTGCATCAGCGGCCAGCGACGTTGCTTTTCGCAGGCGGTGGTTAATTGTTGAAAATTGTCTCGTGTTACTCCCGACAGCGGAATTAAAAACGGATCTTTGCGTAAAAGATTCGCCAGCAAAATAATGCGTTTCTCTTCTGTCTCATCAATGAAATGGCCCAAACCAGGGCGACTAGCGAGACAAAAACCGCGTTCATAGCGCTGTTTCAGGCGGGGCAGGCGCTCTGCTACCCACGTTTCTGGCAAATTAAGCGTCGAGGCGAGTTGCGCACGAGGCGTAAAGGTATTCAGCAACAAAAGCGCCAGCAGCCGATCGTCGTTATCGTGCTTTTGCAGCAACTGAAAAAAGCTGCGACGCTCAAAAATTTCCAGTTGGTAGCCCGCGCTGCCGCTGGTAGTGATGCGGGCTTTGCCGTTGAGGGTAAAGTTGAGATAGTCAATATCACGCAGGATGGTCCTGCCGGAAACGCCAGTCTGTTGCGCCAGCTCGCCAGGCGTGCGTGGCTGTTGCTCCAGCAGATCGACAATCTTTAACTGGCGTTCGTTTAGCATTAATCCACCTGACGGAACTGGCTAAACGCGTTGACTTTCTCCGCGGTTAAGGTGGTCAGAAAATCCCTTATCAACGTGAGCAGAGCATCGTAATCGGCTTTTGAAATCATACCGCTATTGGCGTGCAGATAACGCGTTGGCAGACACAGCGCGACAACTGGACGCCCGCCGCCCATCACGTTGTAGCGCCCGCCATCCGTCGCTCCGGTTTTCATGGTGGAAAATTGCAGCGGTAAATCGTTATGTGCGGCACAGCTTTTTAACGCCGCCACCAGTTTCTGGTTGGGGAAGTAGCGCTTGTCAAACAGCATCAGCCCCGGCCCCTGGCCCAGTTTCAGCGGGTATTTTATGTTATCAATGCCCGGAACATCGCCCGCTACGGCGGTATCCAACACGATCACGACGTCCGGTTTAATGTGTTCCGCCGAGGTTTGTGCCCCGCGTAGCCCAACTTCTTCTTCCACGCTGCCGACGCCATACAGCGTAATTTCGGGGTTATTTACTGTCTGTAGTAGCTCAGCCATCATCGCGCAGCCGATGCGGTTATCCAGCGCCTTGCCGACCACTTTATCTTCGCCCCAGCAGGCAAAATTGGCTTCCGGGCTAATAAAATCGCCAATTTCCACGCCGCGCTTTTCCACCTCTTCGCGACTGTTCGCGCCAATATCAATGAACATCTCATCAAATGACAGCGGTTGTTGCTTTTGCTTTTCGGTTAACGCATGAGGCGCGACGGAACCAATCACACCAGGGATTTTCACTCCCTTGTGTGTGCGTATGGTTACCCGGTGGTTGAGCATCGACTGATTCCACCAGCCACCAATGGTGGTGAAACGCAAAAAACCGCTCTCGTCGATGTGGGTGACCATAAAGCCGACTTCATCCATATGCCCGACAACGGCAACTTTTGGCCCTTTATTCCCCTTACGGGCAACAAAGCTGCCCAGACCATCAAAGGTGATCTCATTAACGCAAGGTTCCAGCGTGTTTATCAGAATGTCGCGAACTTCCTGTTCATCGCCGCTGACGGCGCTGGCTTCGCACAACTGTTGCAGTAACTCAATGTTCATGGACAAGCTCCTGTTGCGCAGCTTTGGCTTTGCGGCGTAACCATAATCCTTTCAGGACGATAATGAATGAAATGTTCAGCGCGAGGCCAATCGCCAGCACCAGATAAAACGAACCTACCGGCGACATCAGGCCGATCAGCGGGTCAAAGATACCCAAACCAGGTGCCAGTCGTTTGATTCCGAAAGCGATCACCAGCACGCCGGTAATGCCGCCCGCCAGCGTATTGGCGGTGATCATTGGCAGTGGTGCCGCCAGAGCGTAAGGAATAGCCGGTTCGGTCGCGACCGTGGCACCGACCACAATGGCGCTACTGGCGGCTTCTTTTTCCTGTTGAGTAAACAGTTTGGGCGCAATGAACGTCGCAAGACCCGCCGCGACAGGCGGCATCAGCGCGACAACGCCGACGATGGCGTACCAGTCGTAAATGTGTTTTTCCAGCAGAGAGAAGCAGAAGAACCAGGCGGTTTTGTTGATGGGGCCGCCCATATCGAATGCCAGCATCGCACCAACCAGAAACGCCGCCGCAAACTTCATTGACGGAGGAATGGTGTTCAGGAAGTGCAGCAACCCGCCCATGAGGTCGGACATCACCGGTCCGATAACGTAGTAAGTCAGTACGCCAAAAACCAGCAGAGTAACGAACGGGATCAGCATGGAACCGAGCAGCGGTTGTAATGCTTTGCCAAGGCGCACTTTACGGAACCAGAAGACGAAATAGCCAATCGCCAGCCCAAGCACCACCGCACCGAGGAAGCCCGCGCCAGACTGGGTGCCGAGCAGGGCTTTGTCATTCGCCAGATAGCAAACCAGAAACGCCGGAGCGAAAGCGGGTTTATCGGCAATCGACGAGGCAATATAAGCGCCCATGATGGGGATCATAAAGGTGAAGCCGAGATAACCGATGGATTCAACCACCCAGGTAAACGACGGCGCGCCTTTCGACATATCGGTATACGGCAAACCGAACTGCACCAGCATGTTGGCAAGCGCCACCAGGATACCGCCACCGATGACAAACGGCAGCGCCGCAGAGACGCCCGCCATCAGATGGCTCATTACGCTGCCACTTTGCACTTCCTGTTTGCCGAGCTTCACGCCGCTATCTGCGGCAAAAAGTTGTGAGTTTGTCGGTAATTCACTGAAAATCTGGTCGATATTTTTCAGCGCCTGGGAGATGGCAATCTCATAAACCTTTTTCCCGGCAAATCGCGCGCGATCATCACCGCTCAGGCCACGCCCGGTAGCGAGAATCACGTAATCGGCAGCGGCAATCTCTTCGCTGGATAAGCGGTTTTCGATGCCGCTTGATCCTTGAGTTTCAACTTTAATGGTATGACCGAGAGAACGGGCTTTCTGTTCCAGGGCTTCCGCCACCATGTAGGTGTGAGCGATCCCGGCGGGGCAGTTGGTGATCGCGACAATACGTAAGGATGACTCCATCGCCACGTCCTTATGAGCTGAGGGTTTGATTTAACAAAGCAAGCACCTGGTCGGCGTCGCCCTGTCGCAGTTGGTCGATAAAATCCTGGTGGATAATTTTGCGGCATAGCGTGCCGATGATTTTGACCTGATCCTCTTCGCCACTTTGCGGCACACCGAGGCAGATCCAGCAATTGACGTCTTCGCCATCGCTGGCCTGCCAGTCAATGGCCTGCGTTTTGCGGGCGAATAACACGAACGGTTGTTTAACGCAGGCGCTTTTACCGTGCGGCACGGCGACACCGGAACCAAATCCCGTGGAGTGCATTTTTTCGCGCAGCAGCAGGGTTTGCAGGAACTGGTGTGAGTCGGTGATAAAACCGTTTTGTAACGCCATTGTCGCCAACTGCTTCAGAACGGAATAAGCGCCATTGCCCTGAATATTCAGGTCAATACAGCTTGCAGTAAGTGCTGCCATTATTGGATTCCATGAAAAAATATTATAGTTAATTGTAACGGCGGGGCGGTTTTGTGATGAGCGCGGATATGTCGTGAAGTCGTGACAATATAAGGCAGAGTGAAGGATAAATTTTGCGGTGTAAGGCACATATTGATGGGTAAAATAAATGCAGTGAATAAAAAATCATTATTTAATGATGTTGTGAATGTTTAACTGCCGCACATGTTTTGCAGCAAGGTTATTTATATTTGTGGCTTATGAGTCAGCGTGAATTATATCTAATATTTTTTACGATATTTGGTTAAAAACGGCACTATTGTTATATTCCTCACGTTCCAGGAAATCAGCGGATTTACTCATATTATGCAGCGGGATACTATCCATCGGCCTGCTGAAGTTGGATTAAAAATTCGAAAGTGCACACCTTATATTTCTCTATATACGTATTCCTTTTGGAAAGCGTAGGGTCTCTTTTATTTCAGGGAACGTAAATAATGAAAAAATCGACATTATCTTTAGCCATCGGTTTATTATTGGCATGTAGTACCGGAATGGCAAAAACACAGCATTTAACGCTGGAACAACGCATGGCATTGCTGGAAGAACGCCTGGAAGCGGCAGAAATGCGGGCAGCAAAAGCAGAGAGCCAGGTTAAACAGCTGCAGACACAACAAGCCGCTGAGATCCGCGAAATTAAGGCTGCCCAGGGCAATACGCCGGTAAATGGACAGGCAACGGCGGAATCTGCAAAGAAAAATTCCACCTCACCTAATCTTTTGCTCTCAGGTTATGGCGATTTAAAAATCTACGGCGACGTAGAATTTAATATGGATGCGGAAAGTAATCATGGCCTGCTGGCAATGACCAACGCTGATGTGAATAGCGATCCCACTAATGAACAGTGGAATCTCAATGGTCGTATTCTGTTAGGTTTTGATGGTATGCGAAAACTGGATAATGGTTATTTCGCCGGGTTCTCCGCACAACCGCTGGGGGATATGCACGGTTCAGTAAATATCGATGATGCGGTATTCTTCTTTGGCAAAGAAAACGACTGGAAGGTCAAAGTAGGCCGTTTTGAAGCCTACGATATGTTCCCGCTGAATCAGGATACCTTTGTTGAACATTCCGGTAATACTGCGAACGATCTTTATGACGATGGCAGCGGTTATATCTATATGATGAAAGAGGGCCGCGGGCGTTCTAACGCTGGCGGTAATTTCCTCGTCAGCAAACAACTTGATAACTGGTATTTTGAGTTAAACACGTTACTTGAAGACGGAACATCTTTATATAATGACGGTAATTATCATGGACGCGATATGGAGCAGCAGAAAAATGTTGCTTATCTGCGTCCGGTAATTGCCTGGTCGCCGACGGAAGAATTCACCGTTTCCGCAGCGATGGAAGCGAACGTAGTAAATAATGCTTATGGTTATACCGATAGCAAGGGTAATTTTGTCGATCAGTCCGATCGTACCGGCTATGGTATGAGCATGACCTGGAATGGCCTGAAAACGGATCCGGAAAATGGCGTCGTGGTTAATCTTAATACCGCCTATTTAGATGCTAATAATGAAAAAGATTTCACTGCCGGGATTAACGCGCTGTGGAAACGTTTCGAGCTGGGTTATATCTACGCGCACAATAAGATTGATGAATTCAGCGGTGTAGTTTGTGATAACGACTGCTGGATTGATGATGAAGGGACGTACACCATTCACACCATTCATGCGTCTTATCAGTTCGCTAATGTGATGGATATGGAGAACTTTAATATTTACCTCGGGACGTATTACTCCATTCTGGATAGCGACGGTGATAAAAAACACGGTGATGATACTGATGACCGTTACGGCGCACGCGTTCGCTTTAAATACTTCTTCTGATGAAGGCGCGGTGCTGGATATTTTCCGGCACCGCAACTCATTAAGGCAGGTAAAACACTTCTTGCAGCTCGCTACTGACTGGGCTGTTATCCGGGTTAGCTGGCATAACGTCGGTCATATACTTCCACCAACGTTGGCAAACATCAGTACTGGCTACCGCATTCCACCGTTCTTCAGATTCAATCTCTACCGTGGCAAACAGCAGATTACGCGCTTTGTCGAGGTAAATGGCGTAGTTATGCGCACCGTGAGATTTCAACACTGCTTCCAGTTCCGGCCAGATTGGATTATGCCGACGCTGATACTCTTCGTGGGCGTCGGGGTTAACCTGCATGACAAAGGCTTTGCGGATCATATTTGCTCCTTACAGCGCCAGCGCACTGGCAAGTGGTGTAACGCCGAAACGCTGGCCGAGTGCTATCAGCTCTTCACGACTGATGGTCTGTTTCATGCCGCCCATCGAATAAACCTTCACTAATACTTGTGCTGATTTTTCTGCGGTGTCGATTAAACCGAATGTTTCATCCAGTGTCGGACCGCTGCCGAAGACGCCGTGGAAGGGCCACAACACCAGCGAATGTTTTTGCATTTCCTGTGCGGTCGCCTGGCCGATTTCGTCGGTGCCGGGCACCATCCACGGCAAAATGCCGACGCCATCCGGGAACACTACCAGACACTCGGTGCTGCCTTCCCAAAGCTGGCGAGTGAAGACCGCGGTGTCGTTTTCCAATACGTAGGTAAGGGCGATCAGGTTGGTGGCATGGCAGTGCATGATCACCCGATCTTTACCGTTGGTGGCTTTAATGCGTTCGCAATGAGAGAGGAAGTGCGCCGGAAGTTCGGATGTCGGGACGGCTTCGTTGGTTAACCCCCAGAGAATATGGTAGCCCGCGCCGTCGCTGTCGACTTTTACGACGCCTAAGTTAGCCGCAGGATCAAGCTGGACGTTACGGAAGAATTTGCCGGAGCCGGTGACAATAAACGGTGTATTTGCCAGTAAAGGCATGGGCTGGCTGAGCGGGATATAGCGCGGTTGTGCATGAAAGTTGTCGTGATACGGTGCGATATCGGCGTCATCCAGGCGCAGCGTCAGGTTACCACCATTGCGCTCGTCCCAGCCTTTCAGCCAGGCGTCGGTGGTGGCTTTGATCATTCCCTGGACAAACCAGGACTGGGTAATGTTTTGCATGTTCTGTGTTCCTGTAAATTCGGTGTTGTCGGATGCACGACCCGTAGGCCGGATAAGGTGCTCGCGCCGCATCCGGCAGTGTTTACCCACGCTGGCTCAAAATCGCTTTCTCATAAGCCCGCACGCTTTCCAGCCATTCGCTACCCACTGGGGTATCGTGACGTTGGCAATACATTTCCCAGACCGCCTGCCACGGCAATGATTTTTGTTCTTCCAGCAGTGCCAGTCGTGCGGTGTAATCGCCCGCTGCTTCCAGCTTGCGCAGTTCAGTGGTAGGTTCCAGCAACGCACGTAGCAGGGCTTTTTTCATATTGCGCGTACCAATGACCCATGCGGCAATGCGGTTGATAGAGGCATCAAAGAAATCCAGGCCGATATGTACCCGGTCAAACAGATCGTGACGAACAATCTCACTGGCAATCGCCTGGGTTTCATCATCCAGCAGCACTACGTGATCGCTGTCCCAGCGAACCGGACGGCTGACGTGCAGCAGCAACTGCGGCACATACAGCATGGCGGCGGAAATCTTGTCGGAAATCACTTCAGTCGGGTGGAAATGCCCGGCGTCCAGGCACAGCGCCGTCTGGCGGCTGGTGGCATACCCCATGTAAAACTCATTGGAGCCAACCGTGTAGCTCTCCGCGCCAATGCCAAACAATTTGCTCTCAACGGCGTCGATATGGTGCGCCGGATCCAGCTTCTCGCTGATCACCTCATCCAGTGCTGCCAGCAGACGCTGACGTGGGGCGAGACGGTCAACGGTGATATCTTTCATGCCATCCGGGATCCAGATGTTCATCACCGACGGTGTGCCAAGTTGCTCGCCAAAATAGGCTGAAACACGGCGGCTGGCTTTGCAGTGATCAATCCAGAACTGGCGAATACTGTCGTCGGCATGGGAAAGCGTAAAGCCATCGGCGCTTAGCGGATGCGAAAAACAGGAGGGGTTAAAATCCAGACCGAGCTGATTGGCTTTCGCCCATTCAACCCAGTTTTTGAAGTGCTCTGGTTTGATTTGGTCGCGCGAGACTGGCGTGTCTGATTCCAGATAGATGGCATGTAAATTAAGCCGTTTCGGACCCGGAATCAGCCGCATAGCTTGTTCCAGATCGGCACGTAGCTCGCTGGCATTACGCGCTTTGCCCGGATAATTACCAGTAGCCTGAATCCCACCGGTCAGCGAACCTTCCGGGTTTTCAAAACCGGAAACATCATCGCCCTGCCAGCAGTGCATTGAAACGGGTAAACGATCAAGTTGGCGCAGCGCCTCCTCGACATCAATCCCTACTGCCGCGAAACGCTGTTTCGCCAGCTCCCAGGCCTGTTCCAGTTGAGTGGTCATGCGCAAAGCTCCTTTGTCTGTCGTGTAGAGTGAATCTGCGCCACATAGTGGGCAATTTCACTGTCAGGATTAGGGGTAAAGGTGGTCAGATTCGCGGTGGTGCTGACGACCTGACGGAAATCATCCACATTGTTGAGTTCATCCAGCGTCATTAACTGGATGCCGATATTGCCGAGCGTCGAGGCTTCAACAGGCCCGGCGATCACCCGAATACCGCAGGCATCAGCACATAACTGGTTGAGCAGCGCGTTCTGGCAGCCACCGCCGACAATATGCAGTTGTGAGAAATCTTCACCGCGCAGTTGCGCCAGCTCATGCAACACATCGGCATACAGCAGCGCCAGACTGTCGAAAATACAGCGCGCCAGTTCAGCATCACTTTCCGGGATTGGTTGCGCCGTTTCCCGACACGCAGCCTGAATTTCGCTGCACATCTCGTCAGGATTAATAAAGCGATCGTCATTGGGATTGATGGTGAAGCGGCAAGCCGGCAGTGCCTGTGTCGCGGCGATAAGCGCCGGAAGATCGTTGATTTGCCGCTCCTGAAGCACCCGCTGAAGCAGCCATAAGCCCATAATATTTTTCAGCACCCGATAGCGACCTTCCGCCCCGCCTTCATTGGTGATGTTGGCTGCCAGCGCCGTGTCATTGGTAAATGGTGTCTGGCTTTCGAAGCCCATCAATGACCAGGTGCCAGAAGAGAGATAAGCGGCGCGTGAACCGTTTAACGGCGAGGCGATAACCGCGCTGGCGGTGTCATGGCTGGCAACGGCGACGACAGGAATCTCATTACCTTGCGGGCAAATCCAGTGACCAATGACATTACCCGGATGCGTCGGGCGACCAAACCAGGCTTTGTTGGCCCCGCTCCACGCCAGTAGCGACTCGTCCCAGTCGTCGCTATTAATATTGACCAGTTGCGTGGTCGTGGCGTTGGTGTACTCCCAGTTCATCTTGCCGGTCAGGCGATAACTAAAGTAATCCGCCATCAGCAGAGCGTGAGCAATGTGTGGAATAAGCTCAGGTTGTTGCTCCGTCAGCGCACGCAACTGATAGATCGTATTGAAGGGCAGAAACTGGATGCCGCTACGCTGATAAATATCGCGTTTGCCGAGTTGCTGTTGTGCCTGCGTCATCAGGCCATTGGTGCGGCTATCGCGATAAGCAACAGGCAGACCCACACGCTTACCCTGTAGGTCGAGCAGCACAAAGTCCACGCCCCAGGTATCAATCCCAATGCTATCGATACGAATCCCTTCCTCGCACACCTTGTTTAATCCAAGGCGAATGGCACTTTCCAGGCTATCCACATCCCAGGTGACATAACCGTTCTGGCTATGCAGCCCATTTTTAAAACGATGGATTTCGCGCAGCGTCAGGCTGCGGCATTCACGCTCGTAACGCGCCAGCATCACGCGCCCACTGGATGCGCCGAGATCGACGGCGACACAATTGCGAAAGGTCATAATGTGATCCTGCTGAATTTCATTACGACCAGTCTAAAAAGCGCCTGAATTCGCGACCTTCTCGTTACTGACAGGAAAATGGGCCATTGGCAACCAGGGAAAGATGAACGTGATGATGTTCACAATTTGCTGAATTGTGGTGATGTGATGCTTACCGCATTTCCTGAAAATTCACGCTGTATCTTGAAAAATCGACGTTTTTTACGTGGTTTTCCGTCGAAAATTTAAGGTAAGAACCTGACCTCGTGATTACTATTTCGCCGTGTTGACGACATCAGGAGGCCAGTATGACCGTATTACATAGTGTGGATTTTTTTCCGTCTGGTAACGCGTCCGTGGCGATAGAACCCCGGCTCCCGCAGGCGGATTTTCCTGAACATCATCATGATTTTCATGAAATTGTGATTGTCGAACATGGCACGGGTATTCATGTGTTTAATGGGCAGCCCTATACCATCACCGGTGGGACGGTCTGTTTTGTGCGCGACCATGATCGGCATCTGTATGAACATACCGATAATCTGTGTCTGACCAATGTGCTGTATCGCTCGCCGGATCGATTTCAGTTTCTCGCCGGGCTGAATCAGTTGCTGCCACAAGAGCAGGATGGGCAGTATCCGTCTCACTGGCGCGTTAACCACAGCGTATTGCAGCAGGTGCGGCAGCTGGTTGCACAGATGGAACAGCAGGAAGGGGAAAATGATTTACCCTCGACCGCCAGTCGCGAGATCTTATTTATGCAATTACTGCTCTTGCTGCGTAAAAGCAGTTTGCAGGAGAACCTGGAAAACAGCGCATCACGTCTCAACTTGCTTCTGGCCTGGCTGGAGGACCATTTTGCCGATGAGGTGAATTGGGATGCCGTGGCGGATCAATTTTCTCTTTCGCTGCGTACGCTACATCGGCAGCTTAAGCAGCAAACGGGACTGACGCCTCAGCGTTACCTGAACCGCCTGCGACTGATGAAGGCCCGACATCTGCTACGCCACAGTGAGGCCAGCGTTACTGACATCGCCTATCGCTGCGGATTTAGCGACAGTAACCACTTTTCGACGCTTTTTCGCCGAGAGTTTAACTGGTCACCGCGTGATATTCGTCAGGGACGGGATGGCTTTCTGCAATAACGCGAATCTTCTCAACGTATTTGTACGCCATATTGCGAATAATCAACTTCGTTCTCTGACCGAGGTAGCCACGGTGGCGCATCAGTTAAAACTTCTCAAAGATGATTTTTTTGCCAGCGACCAGCAGGCAGTCGCTGTGGCTGACCGTTATCCGCAAGATGTCTTTGCTGAACATACACATGATTTTTGTGAGCTGGTAATTGTCTGGCGCGGTAATGGTCTGCATGTACTCAACGATCGCCCTTATCGCATTACCCGTGGCGATCTCTTTTACATTCATGCTGACGATAAACACTCCTACGCTTCCGTTAACGATCTGGTTTTGCAGAATATTATTTATTGCCCGGAGCGGCTGAAGCTGAATCTTGACTGGCAGGGGGCGATTCCGGGATTTAGCGCCAGCGCAGGGCAACCACACTGGCGCTTAGGTAGCATGGGGATGGCACAGGCGCGGCAGATTATCGGTCAGCTTGAGCATGAAAGTAGTCAGCATGTGCCGTTTGCTAACGAAATGGCAGAGTTGCTGTTCGGGCAGTTGGTGATGTCGCTGAATCGCCATCGTTACACCAGCGATTCGTTGCCGCCAACATCCAGCGAAACGTTGCTGGATAAGCTGATTACCCGGCTGGCGGCCAGCCTGAAAAGTCCCTTTGCGCTGGATGAGTTTTGTGATGAGGCATCGTGCAGTGAGCGCGTTTTGCGTCAGCAATTTCGCCAGCAGACTGGAATGACCATCAATCAATATCTGCGGCAGGTCAGAGTGTGTCATGCGCAATATCTTCTCCAGCATAGCCGCCTGTTAATCAGTGATATTTCAACCGAATGTGGCTTTGAAGATAGTAACTATTTTTCGGTGGTGTTTACCCGGGAAACCGGGATGACGCCCAGCCAGTGGCGTCATCTCAATTCGCAGAAAGATTAATTCGCCATGCCGATGCCGACGATGTTGGCGGCAACAATAATCACCACACAACCGAGGCTCAACACCGTTACCGGACGGCGACCTGCATTGTTCCACTCTTTCAGCACCAGCCCGACGATACCGCCGCACAATACATAGAAGCTCATATGCAGCATCCAGCTGATGTAGTCATACTGCGCCGGAATGCGGGCGTGGCCCCAGGCATAGAAAAAGAATTGCAGATACCACATCAACCCGCCCAGTGCTGAGAGTAACACGTTGTGAATGATCAGCGGTTTTGCCAGCGAGAAGTCGGCTTTTAGCGACAAATCCTTCACTTTTGCCAGACGAATGAAGCAGAAACCGAGGTTGATGATCGCGCCGCCTCCCATGATGACAACATAGCTTGGCAGAGCGACATACAGGGGATCGACGCCCAGTGCGGCAGCGGCTTCATGCATCGGTTTTGCGGCGTTCATCGCAAAGGACATCCCGGCAGAGAAAATGCCGCACATCATCGCCAGCACCAGCCCTTTTTTCAGGTTGAACTCTTCGGCTTTAATGCCCATCTTGCGCTCTTTCAACTGCCCGGCGCGAGTCACAATCCCTACGCCAATCAGCGCCACCAGAACGCCGAGCAACGTCATGCGTCCGCCTTCGGTATTAATCAGAACATCGAAATTGCCGTTGATAATTGGCGTCATCAGCGTACCGACAATCAACGTAATGCCAATGGCGATGCCAATTCCCATCGACATGCCGAGATAACGCATGGTCAGGCCGTAGTTGATATTACCGATCCCCCACATAGCGCCGAACAGAAAAACAGGCAGCAGCGTAGAGAGACTAAACGAGCTGTAATACGCCCAGAAATTCGGCAGTAACAGGGCGCTGATGGCCCACGGCAGAATAATCCACGAAACAATCCCACCAACTGACCACATGGTTTCCCATGACCATTTTTTTACTTTTTTGAACGGAGCGTAAAAACAGGCTGCACTGGCCGCGCCGATCAAATGCCAAAATATCCCCATCGTAATCGCGTTACTCATCTTCTTATCCTCATCATTTTTCGTCGCGTCACATCTCCGACGAGATGAGTGTAAAAATCGTGCTGTCGATTAACCTTTCGCCTGTTGCCGCCGTTGTCGATTTACTGGCAATCATGGCATTAAGTGGGTGATTTGCTTCACATCTCGGGCATTTTCCTGCAAAACCATACCCTTACGAAAAGTACGGCATTGATAATCATTTTCAATATCATTTAATTAACTATAATGAACCAACTGCTTACGCGGCATTAACAATCGGCCGCCCGACAATACTGGAGATGAATATGAGCTATACCCTGCCATCCCTGCCGTATGCTTACGATGCCATGGAACCGCACTTCGATAAGCAGACCATGGAAATCCACCACACCAAACACCATCAGACCTACGTCAACAACGCCAACGCGGCGCTGGAAAGCCTGCCAGAATTCGCTAACCTGCCGGTTGAAGAGCTGATCACCAAACTGGACCAGCTGCCAGCAGACAAGAAAACCGTACTGCGCAACAACGCTGGCGGTCACGCTAACCACAGCCTGTTCTGGAAAGGTCTGAAAAAAGGCACCACCCTGCAGGGTGACCTGAAAGCGGCTATCGAACGTGACTTCGGCTCCGTTGATAACTTCAAAGCAGAATTTGAGAAAGCGGCAGCTTCCCGCTTTGGTTCCGGCTGGGCATGGCTGGTGCTGAAAGGCGATAAACTGGCGGTGGTTTCTACTGCTAACCAGGACTCCCCGCTGATGGGTGAAGCTATTTCTGGCGCTTCCGGCTTCCCGATTGTGGGCCTGGATGTGTGGGAACATGCTTACTACCTGAAATTCCAGAACCGCCGTCCGGACTACATCAAAGAGTTCTGGAACGTGGTGAACTGGGACGAAGCAGCGGCACGTTTCGCGGCGAAAAAATAATCATTTGCCGCCTGCTGCAATGAGGCGTTTACGCCGCATATCAGCTTAAAAAATGAACCATCGCCAACGGCGGTGGTTTTTTTGTGATCAATTTCAAAATAAAAACAATGATCCGATAAAAATAAAACAGCGTTTCAATTGATGTGGTTTTGATCACTTTTATTGATTAAATGAATGTCTATCTTCGTTTCCATCAACACTGATGCTCCATTGAGGAATTACGCATCAGCCCTTAAAAATATGCCGACAGGTGATGGAAATGCAGATAAAACGCTCGATTGAGAAAATCCCGGGGGGGATGATGCTCGTCCCGCTATTCCTTGGCGCACTGTGCCACACCTTCTCGCCGGAGGCGGGGAAATATTTTGGATCATTCACCAACGGGATGATTACCGGTACGGTGCCTATTCTGGCGGTGTGGTTTTTTTGCATGGGGGCGTCAATAAAATTAAGCGCGACGGGAACGGTATTGCGTAAATCCGGTACGCTGGTGGTAACAAAAATTGCCGTCGCGTGGGTGGTTGCGGCAATTGCCTCGCGCATTATTCCGGAACATGGTGTTGAAGTTGGATTCTTTGCCGGACTTTCAACGCTGGCGCTGGTGGCGGCGATGGATATGACCAACGGCGGACTTTACGCTTCCATCATGCAGCAGTACGGCACAAAAGAAGAAGCTGGGGCATTTGTGTTGATGTCATTGGAGTCCGGGCCGCTCATGACGATGATTATTCTGGGCACTGCCGGGATTGCCTCGTTTGAACCGCATGTTTTCGTCGGCGCAGTATTACCGTTCCTGGTGGGCTTTGCCCTTGGGAACCTTGACCCTGAATTACGAGAATTTTTCAGCAAAGCGGTGCAGACGCTGATTCCATTCTTTGCCTTCGCGCTGGGCAATACCATTGATTTGACTGTAATTGCCCAGACAGGTTTGCTGGGGATCCTGTTGGGTGTGGCAGTAATTATCGTGACCGGTATTCCGTTGATTATCGCCGATAAATTGATTGGCGGTGGCGATGGCACTGCCGGAATTGCCGCTTCCAGTTCCGCAGGGGCCGCGGTAGCGACACCTGTGCTGATTGCTGAAATGGTGCCTGCGTTTAAACCGATGGCTCCGGCAGCAACTTCGCTGGTCGCGACGGCGGTCATTGTGACTTCGATTCTGGTGCCAATTCTTACCTCTATCTGGTCACGTAAAGTCAAAGCCAGAGCGGCGAAAATCGAAATTTTAGGTACGGTGAAATAAACCAACTTCCTTAATCCCCACAGCCGGATGAACTAACGTTCGTCCGGTTTTCTATTGAGCTCCTGCCTGGATACTTACCGCGAAAACAGCACGCCTGACATAAAATAAATATGGTCTAATGGGGAAATTTCTCGTGGAGAGGGAACAGATGCGATATCCGGTTGATGTATACACAGGCAAGATTCAGGCTTATCCCGAAGGCAAACCCAGCGCAATTGCCAAAATCCAGGTTGATGGTGAGTTGATGCTGACGGAGCTGGGGCTGGAAGGTGACGAGCAGGCGGAGAAAATGGTTCACGGCGGGCCAGACAGAGCGCTGTGTCATTATCCTCGTGAGCACTATCTCTACTGGGCGCGGGAATTTCCGGAACAGGCGGAGTTGTTTGTTGCGCCTGCGTTTGGTGAAAATCTCTCAACCGACGGTCTGACGGAAAGTAATGTTTATATGGGCGATATTTTCCGCTGGGGAGAGGCATTAATTCAGGTCAGCCAGCCGCGCTCGCCTTGCTATAAACTCAATTACCATTTTGATATCAGCGACATAGCGCAGTTGATGCAAAACACGGGTAAAGTGGGGTGGTTGTATAGCGTAATTGCACCAGGGTTGGTATCTGCTGATGCGCCACTGGAGTTGGTTTCCCGTGTCAGTGATGTGACCGTGCAGGAGGCTGCCGCCATCGCATGGCATATGCCGTTTGATGACGATCAGTATCACCGTTTACTCTCCGCCGCCGGGTTATCGAAAAGCTGGACGCGGACGATGCAAAAGCGCCGACTGAGCGGCAAGATCGAAGATTTTTCCCGCCGGTTGTGGGGAAAATAACCCCCGGAGTGTAGGCCTGATAAGACGCTATCAGTGTTGCATCAGGCATCCTGCTCAAATGCCGGATGCGGCGTAAACGCCTTATCCTGCCTACAATGCGGAGTTTAACTCCGCTTATACAGCGGCAACCAAATCACCAGCCGTAAACCGCCCAGCGGGCTGTCTTCTGCTTTAACCCAGCCACGATGCTGCTGAATGGCGGTTTCAACAATCGCCAGCCCCAAACCTGTACCGCCAGATTCACGATCGCGTGCTTCATCGGTACGATAGAACGGACGGAAAATCTGTTCGCGATCTTCCGGGCTAACGCCAGGACCATCGTCGTCCACCGTAATGGTGATACCGTCTTTATCTACCGCAAAGCCCACTTCAATCTTCGTATGGGAATAACGCAGAGCATTTCGAACAATGTTTTCCAGCGCACTTTCCAGGGCGTTCGGGTTGCCATACAGCGGCCACGGCCCAGGCGGGAAGTTAACCGTCAACGACTTGCCCATTTGCTCGGCTTCGAACGCCGCGTTATCCAGCACTTCGCCCCACAACTGGTTAGCTTTCAATGTCTCGCTTACCAGCGCGTTTTTCTGCTGATTACGTGACATCACCAACAGGTCGTTAATCATGCTGTCCAGACGTTGCGCTTCGGTTTCAATACGCTCCAGTTCCTTGCTTTCACCGCTACGACGGCGCAGTAACGCCGTACCCAGTTGTAGACGCGTCAGCGGGGTGCGCAGCTCGTGAGAGATATCAGAAAGCAGACGCTGCTGAGAGGTCATCATGCGCTCCAGCGCGGTGACCATCTGGTTAAAACTGGCACCTGCGGCAAGGAATTCCTGTGGCCCCGCTTCAAGTTCCGGGTGCTGGCGTAAGTTTCCCTGGGCAACTTCATCGGCAGCGTTTTTCAGCTTACGCGCCGGTTTTGCCAGACTCCAGGCCAACCACAACAGCAGCGGCGTACTGACCAACATGGTGACAATCAGCAGTAATAGCGGGCGGTCAAACAGTAAGTTAATGAAATCGGATTGAGAACTGCTGGCCGGACGAATCAGATAAAGTTGGTAATTATCTTCGCCATCACGCACGGAGAACGGACCGACCAGTTCCACGCGCCCATACTTTTTCTTCTGCGGATGATCGGCGTTATCGGCCTGACCAATAAAGTTACGAATGATCTGCATTTCGCTGCGTTCAGCGCCGATCACGCGGCCTTCGGTGGTCACCAATAACAAACGCTGTCCTGGCGGTGCCCACTTATCAATCGCCCGGAACAGACGCCGCCACCACATTAAATCATTGGGCGGATCGTTCGCCAGCTCCGCTTCGACATGCTGCTCAATCATCAGACCCTGACGCTGTTCGCTATCCAGAAGCTCGGTCATCTGGCGTGAATCGAGCTTGGGTAACATCAAAACCAACATCAACACCAGCGCCAGCGTCAGCCAGAAGATGGCGAAGATGCGCGCGGTTAAGCTGCCTATCATGAAGCAGAAACCATCAGATAGCCGCGACCACGCAAGGTTTTAAACCACGGATGACCATCTTTACGATCCGGCAGTTTACGACGCAGGTTGGAAATGTGCATATCGATAGCGCGGTCGAAGGGCGTCAGGCGTTTGCCCAGCACTTCCTGGCTTAAATGTTCACGGGAAACCACCTGACCCAGATGCTGTGCCAGCAAATAGAGCAGGGTAAACTCAGTGCCGGTTAACTCCAGCGTTTGCCCGTCGAAGCTGGCTTCCTGACGGCCTGGATTCAGCACTAAGGCATCAACTTCAAGCGTCGGTGAACCGTTGTCGTTGTTTTGCTGTTGCTCGCTCCAGTGCGAACGGCGCAGGATCGCGCGAATACGTGCCACCAGCTCACGATCATTAAACGGTTTCGGGAGATAGTCATCTGCGCCCAGCTCAAGGCCGAGAACGCGATCAAGTTCACTGCCGCGCGCCGTCAACATAATGACAGGCGTCTGGTGTGTCTGGCGAAGTGCTTTTAATGTGTCGATACCATTTTTCTTCGGCATCATTACATCAAGCAAAAGTAAATCAATGCTGTCGTCCAGAAGATCAAGCGCCTGTTCCCCATCGTGGGCAACAATCACGTTGAAGCCTTCCATCTCGAGCAGCTCCTTTAATAGGGAAGTCAGCTCTCGGTCATCATCAACTAACAGGATTTTATTCATTGTTTAAATACCTCCGAGGCAGAAATTACGTCATCAGACGTCGCTAATCCATGACTTTACGTTGTTTTACACCCCCTGACGCATGTTTGCAGCCTGAATCGTAAACTCTCTATCGTTGAATCGCGACAGAAAGATTTTGGGAGCAAATGATGCGCATAGTTACCGCTGCCGTCATGGCCTCAACGCTGGCAGTCAGTTCATTAAGCCACGCTGCTGAAGTCGGTTCAGGCGATAACTGGCATCCGGGTGAAGAACTTACGCAGCGCAGTACGCAGAGCCATATGTTCGACGGCATAAGTTTAACCGAACATCAGCGTCAGCAGATGCGAGATCTTATGCAACAGGCCCGGCACGAACAGCCTCCTGTTAATGTTAGCGAACTGGAGACAATGCATCGCCTTGTCACCGCAGAAAATTTTGATGAAAACGCTGTGCGCGCACAGGCAGAAAAAATGGCGAATGAGCAAATTGCTCGTCAGGTTGAGATGGCAAAAGTCCGCAACCAAATGTATCGCCTGTTAACGCCGGAGCAGCAAGCGGTTTTAAATGAGAAACATCAACAACGAATGGAGCAGTTGCGTGACGTGACGCAATGGCAAAAAAGTTCATCGTTGAAGCTATTGAGTAGTAGCAACTCACGTTCCCAGTAGTAAACCCTGTTTTCCTTGCCATAGACACCATCCCTGTCTTCCCCCACATGATGTGGGGGTTTTTTTTATCCTCAATTTGCCTGCTGCTTAATGCATTGCAGATGATTTGCTTCCGTTATACTACCGTCAGTTGATAGCGGGAGTATTTATGAATCAATCTTATGGACGGCTGGTCAGTCGGGCGGCGATTGCTGCGACGGCGATGGCTTCGCTGCTATTGCTGATTAAAATTTTTGCATGGTGGTATACCGGGTCGGTGAGTATTCTCGCCGCGCTGGTGGATTCGCTGGTGGATATCGGCGCGTCGTTGACGAATTTATTGGTGGTGCGATATTCCCTGCAACCTGCCGACGATAATCACTCGTTTGGTCACGGTAAAGCTGAGTCCCTCGCGGCGCTGGCGCAAAGTATGTTTATCTCCGGTTCGGCACTATTCCTGTTTTTGACGGGTATTCAACATCTGGTATCTCCAACACCGATGACAGATCCAGGCGTCGGGGTTATCGTGACAATTGTGGCGCTAATTTGTACGATTATCCTTGTCTCGTTTCAGCGGTGGGTGGTGCGCCGGACGCAAAGCCAGGCGGTGCGGGCTGATATGCTACATTACCAGTCTGATGTTATGATGAACGGCGCAATTCTGCTGGCGCTGGGGTTGTCCTGGTACGGCTGGCATCGCGCCGATGCTCTGTTTGCATTGGGAATCGGCATCTATATTTTATATAGCGCGTTACGCATGGGATATGAGGCGGTACAGTCATTACTGGATCGCGCATTGCCTGATGAAGAACGGCAAGAAATTATTGATATCGTGACTTCCTGGCCGGGTGTTAGCGGCGCTCACGATCTTCGCACGCGGCAGTCAGGGCCGACCCGCTTTATTCAGATTCATTTGGAAATGGAAGACTCTCTGCCTTTGGTTCAGGCACATATGGTGGCGGATCAGGTAGAGCAGGCTATTTTACGGCGTTTTCCGGGATCGGATGTGATTATCCATCAGGATCCCTGTTCCGTCGTACCCAGGGAGGGTAAACGGTCTATGCTTTCATAATCAGTATAAAAGAGAGCCAGACCCGCATTTTGTGTATAAAATACCGCCATTTGGCCTGACCTGAATCAATTCAGCAGGAAGTGATTGTTATACTATTTGCACATTCGTTGGATCACTTCGATGTGCAAGAAGACTTCCGGCAACAGATTTCATTTTGCATTCCAAAGTTCAGAGGTAGTCATGATTAAGAAAATCGGTGTGTTGACAAGCGGCGGTGATGCGCCAGGCATGAACGCCGCAATTCGCGGGGTTGTTCGTTCTGCGCTGACAGAAGGTCTGGAAGTAATGGGCATTTATGACGGCTATCTGGGTCTGTATGAAGACCGTATGGTACAGCTAGACCGTTACAGCGTTTCTGACATGATCAACCGTGGCGGTACGTTCCTCGGTTCTGCGCGTTTCCCGGAATTCCGCGACGAGAACATCCGCGCCGTGGCTATCGAAAACCTGAAAAAACGTGGTATCGACGCGCTGGTGGTTATCGGCGGTGACGGTTCCTACATGGGTGCAATGCGTCTGACCGAAATGGGCTTCCCGTGCATCGGTCTGCCTGGCACTATCGACAACGACATCAAAGGCACTGACTACACTATCGGTTTCTTCACTGCGCTGAGCACCGTTGTAGAAGCGATCGACCGTCTGCGTGACACCTCTTCTTCTCACCAGCGTATTTCCGTGGTGGAAGTGATGGGCCGTTATTGTGGCGATCTGACCCTGGCTGCGGCCATTGCCGGTGGCTGTGAATTCGTTGTAGTTCCGGAAGTTGAATTCAGCCGTGAAGACCTGGTAAACGAAATCAAAGCGGGTATCGCGAAAGGTAAAAAACACGCGATCGTGGCGATTACCGAACATATGTGTGATGTTGACGAACTGGCGCATTTCATCGAGAAAGAAACCGGTCGTGAAACCCGCGCAACTGTGCTGGGCCACATCCAGCGCGGTGGTTCTCCGGTGCCTTACGACCGTATTCTGGCTTCCCGTATGGGCGCTTACGCTATCGATCTGCTGCTGGCAGGTTACGGCGGTCGTTGCGTAGGTATCCAGAACGAACAGCTGGTTCACCACGACATCATCGACGCTATCGAAAACATGAAGCGTCCGTTCAAAGGCGACTGGCTGGACTGCGCGAAAAAACTGTATTAATGATTTCGGAAAAAGGCAGATTCCTTTAGCCTGAAACCGATGACAGAAGCAAAAATGCCTGATGCGCTTCGCTTATCAGGCCTACATGGATTCTGCAATTTATTGAATTTGCAAACTTTTGTAGGCCGGATAAGGCGTTCGCGCCGCATCCGGCATGGACAAAGCGCACTTTGTCAGCAATATGAGGCGGATTTCTTCCGCCTTTTTAATCCCTCAACATATACCCGCAAGTTATAGCCAATCTTTTTTTATTCTTTAATGTTTGGTTAACCTTCTGGCACGCTTTGCTCATCACAACACAACATAAGAGAGTCGGGCGATGAACAAGTGGGGCGTAGGGTTAACATTTTTGCTGGCGGCAACCAGCGTTATGGCAAAGGATATTCAGCTTCTTAACGTTTCATATGATCCAACGCGCGAATTGTACGAACAGTACAACAAGGCATTCAGCGCCCACTGGAAACAGCAAACTGGCGATAACGTGGTGATTCGTCAGTCACACGGTGGTTCAGGCAAACAAGCGACGTCGGTAATCAATGGTATTGAAGCTGATGTTGTCACTCTGGCTCTGGCCTATGACGTGGACGCAATTGCGGAACGCGGGCGGATTAATAAAGAGTGGATCAAACGTCTGCCGGATAACTCCGCACCGTACACTTCCACCATTGTTTTCCTAGTGCGTAAAGGCAATCCGAAGCAGATCCATGACTGGAACGATCTGATTAAACCGGGTGTTTCGGTGATCACGCCTAATCCGAAAAGCTCTGGTGGCGCGCGCTGGAACTACCTGGCTGCCTGGGGCTACGCGCTGCACCACAACAACAACGATCAGGCAAAAGCGCAGGATTTTGTTCGGGCACTGTATAAAAACGTCGAAGTTCTGGATTCTGGCGCGCGCGGCTCCACTAACACTTTTGTCGAGCGCGGAATTGGCGATGTACTGATCGCCTGGGAAAACGAAGCTCTGCTGGCAGCGAATGAACTGGGGAAAGATAAATTCGAAATCGTCACGCCGAGTGAGTCTATCCTCGCAGAGCCAACCGTGTCGGTGGTCGATAAAGTGGTCGAGAAAAAAGGCACCAAAGAGGTGGCGGAAGCCTACCTGAAATATCTCTACTCGCCAGAAGGTCAGGAAATTGCCGCGAAAAACTACTACCGTCCGCGCGATGCTGAGGTGGCGAAAAAGTACGAAAATGCGTTTCCAAAGCTGAAGTTATTCACCATTGATGAAGAGTTCGGCGGCTGGACGAAAGCGCAAAAAGAGCATTTTGCTAACGGCGGTACGTTCGATCAGATCAGCAAACGCTGATTTCTCCAGGATAATTATCAAACCCGGTGGTTTCTCGCGACCGGGTTTTTTATTTGTCACGATTTTGCGTTACCCTTGCATCTCTTTGAGGTACAGGGAAAAAAAGATGAAAAAAGCGGGTCTTCTTTTTTTGGTGATGATAGTTATCGCCGTTGTGGCTGCCGGTATTGGTTACTGGAAATTAACCGGTGAAGAGTCGGATACATTACGTAAGATTGTCCTTGAGGAATGTTTGCCCAATCAGCAGCAAAATCAAAATCCTTCGCCATGTGCGGAAGTCAAACCCAATGCCGGATACGTGGTTTTAAAAGATCTTAATGGCCCACTGCAATATCTGTTGATGCCAACGTATCGTATTAACGGTACTGAAAGTCCTTTGTTGACCGATCCTTCAACGCCGAACTTCTTTTGGTTGGCCTGGCAGGCGCGTGATTTTATGAGCAAAAAATACGGCCAGCCGGTTCCCGATCGCGCGGTTTCTTTGGCGATCAACTCTCGCACCGGGCGTACGCAAAACCATTTTCATATTCATATCTCTTGTATTCGTCCTGATGTGCGCGAACAGCTGGATAACAATCTGGCTAACATCAGCAGCCGCTGGTTGCCACTGCCAGGTGGTTTGCGCGGACATGAATACCTGGCGCGTCGGGTAACGGAAAGCGAACTGGTACAACGCAGCCCATTTATGATGCTTGCAGAAGAAGTGCCTGAGGCGCGGGAACATATGGGAAGCTACGGGCTGGCGATGGTACGGCAGAGTGATAACTCATTTGTATTGCTGGCGACACAACGAAATCTACTGACGCTTAACCGTGCTTCAGCCGAGGAAATTCAGGATCATCAGTGTGAGATTTTGCGTTAAGGCGAAGAGTTAAGGAAAGTAAGTGCCGGATATGAAATCCGGCACCTGTCAGACTTAAGCCTGTTTAGCCGCTTCTGCAGCTTTAACGATCACGGCGAAAGCGTCAGCTTTCAGAGAAGCACCGCCAACCAGCGCGCCGTCGATGTCTGGCTGAGCAAACAGTTCTGCAGCGTTAGACGCGTTTACAGAGCCGCCGTACTGGATGATCACTTGTTCAGCGATGTTAGCGTCAACTTTAGCAATGTGGTCACGGATGAATTTGTGAACAGCCTGTGCCTGAGCCGGAGTTGCAGATTTGCCAGTACCGATTGCCCATACGGGTTCGTAAGCGATAACCGCACCTTCGAATGCCGCAGCACCCTGAGTTTTCAGTACCGCGTCGATCTGACGTGCACAAACTTCTTCAGTTTTGCCCGCTTCGTTTTCCGCTTCGGTTTCACCGATGCACAGAACCGGAGTCAGACCCTGCTCTTTCAGCACCGCGAATTTTTTCGCGATCAGTTCGTCAGACTCTTTGTGGTAAGTACGACGTTCAGAGTGGCCGATGATGATGTACTGTGCGCCGATGTCTTTCAGCATAGCAGCAGAGGTTTCACCGGTGAATGCGCCGGACAGGTTCAGGTCCACGTTTTGCGCACCCAGCATGATGTGGCTGCCTTCAGCTTCGCGCTTCGCCATATCGATGTACATTTCCGGTGGTGCGATTGCAACCGCACAGCCAGCAACACCTGCCAGCTCTTTACGCAGGTTAGAAACCAGCTCGTGAACCATGTGGCGGCTGCCGTTCAGTTTCCAGTTACCCATCACTAAAGGATGTCGCATTTTAATTCTCCACGCTTATAAGCGAATAAAGGAAGATGGCCGCCCCGCAGGGCAGCAGGTCTGTGAAACAGTATAGAGATTCATCGGCACAAAGGCTTTGCTTTTTGTCATTTATTCAAACCTTCAAGCGATTCAGATAGCGCCAGCTTAATCGGTTCAACAGCGAAGGTCAGCCCCTTTTCGCCGTTGTCCGCGACAACATAACGCAGTGCACCTTCTGTCTCGGTGTAATAACGTTTGTTTTTCCCCGCCGTTAGTAGCGACTGCAGTTTTTTCTGGCTTTGTGTTTTGGTCATTAATGGGGTGAGTGTGCGGATCACCGCTGCCATGTATTCCTGAGCTTTCGCTTTCGCGGCTTTTTGCTCTGGCCCCTGGATGGGTAGCCAGGTCATTTGAATGCTTTTGATTTTTAAGGTACCGCGCTCCAGCGCTGTAGAAGCATACAAGTTCTCATTAATTTTACTGGCAGCACGAGTGAGATTGGCTTTGTCGGGACTGCTGTCGATGGCACGAAATTCGTTCAGTGGCAGGCTGGGATTCTGGCTGTTAAAGTCTTCTCTAAACTGGCTGATGGAGAGATCGAAAGTAGGGGCTCCAGCCAGCAGATAAGGCGCGGTCGTTGCCGTATCTGGTGTTTGTGCATGCGCCGTTGTTGTAACGGTTAATGCAGAACATAAGAGAAAAAACAGCGTACACCCTGGCTTCATTGACAGTACCTTTTGTTATGACTGGCTCCGATTAAAACGATATCTGTCGCCCTTGTCAAAAGGGTAGAATCCTGGAAAAGACAACCATCAAGGAACTTACATGACCATACAGCAATGGTTATTCTCATTTAAAGGGCGTATTGGACGCCGTGATTTCTGGATTTGGATAGGCCTGTGGTTCGCAGGCATGCTGGTGCTTTTCTCACTGGCGGGTAAAAATTTACTCGATATTCAGACCGCGGCGTTTTGCCTTGTGTGCTTGCTTTGGCCAACAGCGGCAGTAACCGTTAAGCGCTTGCATGATCGCGGGCGTTCCGGCGCATGGGCATTTCTGATGATTGTGGCGTGGATGCTGCTGGCGGGTAACTGGGCGATTTTACCGGGTGTCTGGCAATGGGCGGTGGGGCGTTTTGTCCCGACATTGATTCTGGTGATGATGCTTATCGATCTTGGTGCGTTTGTTGGCACACAAGGCGAAAATAAATATGGTAAAGATACCCAGGATGTGAAGTATAAAGCCGACAATAAATCAAGTAATTAACCTTTAATATATCTCTTATCGCTATTTTTTTCCGGGATTGTTATTTCCACGATGCAAGTGACAATGCCCGGAAAATCCTTCTGAACTCTTCACCTTAAGCAATATCAAAAAAAATGGTAATCCATAAGATCATTACTTGTTTGTTCTTCCTTTAACGGCGCATTATTCTTAAGTCGTAATCGACAGAGAGGCGAATATACAGAGGTGCCCTATGAAAGATGTCGTAGATAAATGCAGTACTAAAGGATGTGCGATTGATATCGGTACGGTGATTGATAACGACAACTGTACCAGTAAGTTTTCGCGCTTTTTTGCCACCCGCGAAGAAGCAGAGTCCTTTATGACCAAACTGAAAGAGCTTGCCGCCG
This sequence comes from Escherichia sp. WS1451, assembly GCF_046487365.1. Taxonomy (NCBI): domain Bacteria; kingdom Pseudomonadati; phylum Pseudomonadota; class Gammaproteobacteria; order Enterobacterales; family Enterobacteriaceae; genus Escherichia; species Escherichia sp. WS1451. The sequence goes on along the minus strand of NZ_JBJQJP010000019.1, from coordinate 60,297 downwards.
CTGCATCCTCTGCAGATGAAGGGGCCAGCGTAGCCTATAAGATTAAGGATCTGGAAGGGCAAGTTGAGCTTGATGCGGCCTTCACCTTCTCATGCCAGGCCGAGATGATTATTTTTGAGTTATCACTGCGTTCGTTAGCTTGATGGAGTTGCTTTAGAAGGAGTTAAACATGGCTTATAAACACATTGGCGTGGCAATTTCCGGGAATGAAGAAGATGCCTTACTGGTGAATAAAGCCCTGGAGCTCGCCAGACATAATGACGCTCACCTGACGTTAATTCATATTGATGATGGCTTAAGCGAGTTGTATCCGGGTATCTACTTCCCTGCAACAGAAGATATTCTTCAATTGTTGAAGAATAAGTCGGATAACAAGCTGTATAAACTGACGAAAAATATTCAATGGCCGAAGACAAAACTGCGTATTGAACGCGGAGAAATGCCGGAAACACTGCTGGAAATTATGCAAAAAGAGCAGTGCGACCTCCTTGTCTGTGGTCATCACCACTCATTTATCAACCGTTTGATGCCGGCATATCGCGGGATGATCAATAAGTTGAGTGCGGATTTGCTCATCGTGCCGTTTATCGATAAGTAACCGCTTACCAGTAATGCTCCGCTGTCATATGGCCCGGTCGGCGACGTAAATGTTTCGTCATCTGCCGGGTCTCTTTCAGCAACTGTTGCGTATCGCGCACCATCTGTGGATTGCCGCACAGCATCACATGGCTGGTTTCTTTATTCATCGGCAGGCCAACCGCGCTTTCCAGTTCACCACTTTCAATTAACGCCGGTATCCGCCCAGTGAGCGAACCCGCAGCCGTTTCCCGACTGACCACCGTCTGAATGCGCAGTTTGCCTTCGTAGCGTTTTTCCAGTTCTTGCATCAGTGGCAAATAGCTTAAGTCGGCGGCATAACGTGCGGCGTGAACCAGGACCAGATTTTTGAAGCGATCTAAATCTTTACCCAGTTGCAGAATCGATAGATAAGGGCCAATCGCTGTACCGGTTGCCAGCATCCATAGCGTTTCGCAATCTGGTACTTCATCCAGAACAAAGAAGCCAGCTGCTTCGCTAACCACCTGCACTTCATCGCCCGGTTTCAGTGCCGCCAATCGTGGGCTTAATTTGCCATCGGGGACGGTGACCAGGTAAAACTCCAGATCGGGATTATCGGGCGAGTTAACATAGGAGTAGGCGCGCTGGACGCGTTCACCGTCGATTTCAAGGCCAAGCTTGGTAAATTGCCCGGCGGTAAACGGAAGCACGGGGGCGTGAACGGTGAGACTAAACAGGGCGTCGGTCCAGTTCTGCACTTTAGTGACTTTGCCTGTTACCCAATCAGCCATGTTTTTCTCCTGTTTTGATTGACTTGCCTTATCTTCGTTCTCCGAACAAAAAAATTCCAGTCCCGAAGGACTGGAAGGCTCAATCGATCAAATCACTCAGAGAATGTGCACCTGCATTTCCGGGTCTTTGCGATCCAGATAGTGGATGGACTGAATGCGGCGAATGGTGCGTGACTTGCCGCGGATCAGCAGCGTTTCGGTAGTCGCGATATTGCCTTTGCGGCTAATGCCTTCCAGCAGATCGCCTTTGGTAATACCGGTGGCAGAGAAGATGACGTTATCGCTGCGCGCCATATCGCCCAGACGCAATACTTTACCGGCTTCGATGCCCATTGCTTTGCAGCGTGCCAGCTCCTGCTCGCCAATGCGACGATTCTCTTCGTTGTCGCCTTTGACGTCATGACGCGCCAGCAGACGACCGTTCATGTCACCATCTAATGCGCGGATCACCGCTGCAGAAACCACGCCTTCCGGCGCGCCACCAATACCGTACAGCACGTCAACTTCGCTGTCTGGCATACAGGTGAGAATTGAGGCAGCAACGTCGCCGTCCGGAATAGCAAATACGCGTACGCCGAGTTGCTGCATTTCAGCGATAACGGCATCGTGGCGTGGTTTAGCCAGAATTGTTACCGTCAGTTCGCTCAACGGTTTACCGAGCGCCGCCGCAACATTGCGCAGGTTATCCGCCAGCGGCAGGTTCAGATCAATGGTGCCTTTGGCTCCCGGTCCGACGATCAGCTTCTCCATATACATATCTGGCGCATTGAGGAAGCAGCCTTTATCGCCAACAGCCAGCACCGCCAGCGCGTTAGCCTGGCCCATTGCCGTCATGCGCGTGCCTTCAATCGGATCAACAGCAATATCTACCGCGTCGCCGCGACCAGTACCGACTTTTTCACCAATGTAGAGCATCGGTGCTTCGTCGATTTCACCTTCACCAATAACGATGGTGCCGTCAATGTTGACCTGGTTGAGCATAATACGCATGGCGTTTACCGCTGCGCCGTCCGCGGTGTTTTTATCGCCGCGTCCTAACCATTTGTAGCCAGCCAGCGCCGCAGATTCGGTGACGCGGGAAAATTCGATGGCAAGTTCTCGTCTCATAGCAAACTCTAAGCAGTAAGGAATGGCGCGAAGTGTAGCACAGGGGAAGGGCGGGATTATTGATGTGTGCGGGGTTGCCCCCGCACGATTCAGGACTACCGGATGCGGCATAAACGCTTCATCCGGCATTTACATTACTCGTCGTGTTCTTCCCACGCCATCGCGCGTTTCACCGCTTTTTTCCAGCCTGCGTAACGGTAATTACGCTCAGTGGTTTCGATGCCTGGACGGAACTCGCGCTCAATCACCGCTTTCTCTTGCAGCTCGTCGAGGTTCTGCCAGAAGCCAACCGCCAGACCAGCAAGATAGGCCGCACCCAATGCGGTGACTTCGCGCACTTCCGGGCGTTCAACGCGCGTGCCGAGAATATCGGACTGGAACTGCATCAGGAAATTGTTTGCTACTGCACCGCCATCCACGCGCAGGGCGTGCAGACGAATACCAGAATCGGCCTGCATCGCTTCCAGCACGTCACGTGTCTGATAAGCAATAGACTCCAGCGTCGCGCGTATAATGTGGTTAGCGTTCACCCCACGAGTCAGACCGAAAATCGCCCCGCGCGCATACGGATCCCAGTACGGCGCACCCAGTCCGGTAAATGCCGGCACCACATACACACCGTTGGTGTTTTGCACTTTCGTGGCAAAGTATTCGGAATCGTACGCGTCGTTAATCAACTTCATCTCATCGCGCAGCCACTGAATGGATGCGCCCGCCATAAACACCGCACCTTCCAGCGCATAGTTTACTTCGCCAGTTGGGCCACAGGCGATGGTGGTCAGCAGGCCGTTTTCTGATTTCACCGCTTTCTCGCCGGTGTTCATCAGCATAAAGCAGCCAGTGCCGTAGGTATTCTTCGCCATCCCTTCTTTCACGCACAACTGACCAAACAGCGCCGCCTGCTGGTCACCGGCGATCCCGGAGATTGGAATACGCGTGCCGCCTTTGCCGCCAATGTTAGTCTGACCGTACACTTCGGAAGAACGACGCACTTCTGGCAGCATCTCACGCGGAATATCCAGCACCTCCAGCATTTTGTCGTCCCAGTCCAGAGTATGGATGTTGAACAACATGGTACGAGAGGCGTTGGTGTAATCGGTCACATGGACACGGCCCTGAGTCATTTTCCAGATAAGCCACGTATCAACCGTACCAAACAGCAATTCACCACGACGTGCACGCTCGCGAGAGCCTTCCACATGGTCGAGGATCCACTTCACTTTGGTGCCAGAAAAGTACGGGTCAATCACCAGACCGGTATTGCTGCGGATATAATCTTCTAAACCGTCACGTTTTAAATGCTCGCAGATTTCTGCGGTACGACGGCACTGCCAGACAATGGCGTTATAGATAGGCTTGCCGGTTTCTTTTTCCCAGACAATAGTGGTTTCACGCTGGTTCGTAATACCGATAGCTGCAATTTGATCGGAACTGATATCGGCTTTCGCCAGCACTTCTACCAGCGTGGAGCTTTGGGTGGCCCAGATTTCCATTGGGTCGTGTTCTACCCAGCCTGGTTTTGGGTAGATTTGCTCAAATTCGCGCTGTGACACGCTAATGATATTGGCATCGTGATCCATTACGACCGCGCGGGAGCTGGTGGTGCCCTGGTCGAGCGCAACGATATATTTTTTTTCAGTCATGTTTAATTGTCCCGTAGTCATATTACAGCGAAGCTTTTTGTTCTGAAGGAGTTGTGGTCTCCTTTTCTTCCACAACACAGATATCGCAAGGCAAATGGCGACCAATCAGTTTGCGATAGGCAAATGCACCTACAATCGCGCCAACGATAGGGCCAAAAAGCGGCACCAGGAAGTAAGGAATGTCTCTGCCGCCGGTAAAGGCGACATTGCCCCAGCCCGCCAGCCAGGCAAAGACTTTCGGACCGAAGTCACGCGCTGGGTTCATGGCAAAGCCCGTCAATGGGCCCATAGATGCGCCAATGACCGCAATCAGTAGACCAATCAGCAAGGGAGCCAAAGGGCCGCGTGGTACACCGTTGCCATCGTCCGTTAACGCCAGGATCAGCCCCATCAGAATAGCGGTAATCACCATCTCAACTGCGAAAGCCTGCACAAAATTGATATGAGGATTAGGGTAAGTAGAGAAAGTGCCAGCCAGATCAACACTTTCAACGCTGCCGCGAACAATGTGATGAGTCTGTTCGAAGTCGAAAAATAAATTGTAGTAAAGCCCGTAAACTAAAGCCGCAGCGCAGAAAGCGCCGGCAACTTGTGAAACGATAAAAGGAATAACTTTGCGCTTGTCGAAACAGGCAAACAGCCACAATGCAATGGTAACAGCGGGATTAAGATGCGCGCCGGAAACCCCTGCGGTCAGGTAGATGGCCATTGCCACCCCCAGTCCCCAAATGACACTGATTTCCCACTGACCAAAAGACGCACCAGCGACTTTTAATGCTGCAACGCAACCCACACCGAAAAAAATCAACAACCCGGTACCGAGGAATTCAGCAATGCACTGGCCTTTCAAGGTTGATGTTTGACTCATAATCGGATCCTGAAGAGTTAATGTTTGTTGTATGCGTGAAAGTCACGGACCTCCACGATGCTTGTAGGCATGCTGTAAACTTATCGTTAACGAGCAAAAACGAGAAATATCGAACTTAAAATGTGTGTGCTTCGTCATAAAATGAGCGTTATCGCGCCATTTATTCCATCTGATTGTACATGATGCATGTTTGTTAGATCATTCGCGCAACAAATTTATTAACATTTTCGATTGATGTGGATTATGTCACCAGGAGAAGGATGAAAAGTGTGGCAAACCGTAATCTGCAAGGCGTGCCGCTGGACAGCGATGGCGCGGCTTCATACAATCGGAGCTAACTAAAGTGCGCTCGTATTTATTAAGGCGTCACCGGTAATCGGGACGAGGATTTTTATCCATCAACGCCTTGCAATTCAGGAGAGGTATGACAATGTCATTAGAAGTGTTTGAGAAACTGGAAGCAAAAGTACAGCAGGCGATTGATACCATCACTCTGTTGCAGATGGAAATCGAAGAGCTGAAAGAAAAAAACAACTCACTGTCGCAGGAAGTTCAAAATGCCCAGCATCAGCGCGAAGAGCTGGAGCGTGAGAACAACCATCTGAAAGAACAGCAGAACGGCTGGCAGGAACGTCTGCAGGCCCTGCTGGGTCGCATGGAAGAGGTTTAATCTCTTCCATGCAGAGGCGCCGCAAGGCGCCTTATTTTTTACTTCACTGCATTTTTAGCGGAAAGCATAATCTCCATCGCCTGTTGGCGATATTTATCTGCCGTATCTGGCGCCATTAATGCAATGATCCCCACAGCCCTGGGGGTGTCTTCAAGATAAACACTGATGGTTCTTTTCTGCTGACCATCAAAATTTATCAACACATCCTGATACTTACAGGTGAAATGTTTGGCATTACAATCATGAAACTGGAAGGCTTCCTCATTGTATTGATCCTTGAGATTGTCTCGCTGCTTCTTCTTTAACGCTTCCAGCGGGTCATCGGCGCTACGTCCTGCGGGCAGGCGGAAAGCAGAAATGAAGACGCTATTATCCTCACTTCTTATATCAATGGTTTCATTAGTACTAATGGAAACCGTATTCCAGTGTCGGTTCGGGATAGTCACGGTTATCGCAGCATTCTCAAAGGTATATTGCCACGGGGTAAACATACGAAACGTATTGCCGACTTTGGATAAAAGCAGGATTCCCAATACCCAACAGCACCCGCGAGTAAAACTGGCGAAGTTACGTGTTTTTTTAATAAATGCGCACAGAATACCTGACACAAGCACGGGAAGTAACAACGGCCCCAGAAATACTGAACCGATATACTCGCCAACCATGCCAGGATCTCCAGACAGTAGGTTGCTGTGCTGAAGATGACTAAGAAAAGTAGTTATTATCCATAGTATTAATAAGATAACGTATCTCATATCAATCCCTTATTATTAACATGCACATCAGATTATTGATGGGCAGAAAGTATCATTTTCATTACTTCTTCTTGATATTCGTCCAAATAATCTGGGTCGATAGCTGCGACCAGTCGTATCAAATTAGTGTTATCCAGTAGAGTCATGAAAATAGCATGTCTTATTTTGCCATCACTCATTGTTTGAATTCCTTCCTGATAAGCGCAGGCAAATCCCTTAACATCACAAACATGCATTTGTGCAGTTCCGTTTTGAGTCGCGGTAAGTTCCTCGATTGAATGCACACCGAGTTCATTTTGTGAGAAGGCAACAATAACTAAAATAGCATGGGCATCCCGAGTCACCAGGATTGGTCCTTGTTTTACTATATTGGCAACCCACTGTTTGCTCGGAACTGTGACGGTGATACCTGGCCCCGGGAAAGTATAATCCCATGTGCTGTGTCGTTCCCACACTGTATAGCTGCTATAGATAAGAAATAATCCAACCAACAAGTGCCGCGAATAAAGCTGTGGCTGCTTCTTTTTTTTATCGTTATACAGATGATTGCGGCGATAATAAATGATAAGGCAAGTGGGTTAAAAAATACGTTAGCAAAATATAAAATCATTTCACCCGTGTTGCCAGACAAAAGGAATTTGTAGCGGAAATGGTTAACGACTATAAGTAATAAATATATAAATAAAAGAATAATATTCTGCATGAATACGTCCATGTATAAAAAAGGGGAATTTAATTCCCCTTTTAACGCATGGCAGGTACTTATTCAATATCCAGCGGATCTTCTGAAAGAATAATTCCGGTATTGTCGGCATAAAGATGGTCGCCGGAGAAGAAGGTGACACCGCCAAAATTGACGCGGACATCGCTTTCGCCAATGCCTTCGCCAGCGGCACCAACCGGAATTGCCGCCATCGCCTGGATGCCGATATCCAGCTCTTCCAGGTCATCTACCTGACGCACCGCGCCGTAAATGACCAGACCTTCCCATTCATTTTGTACTGCCAGACGCGCCAGTTCAGCATCGACCAGTGCGCGACGAACAGAACCACCGCCATCGACGACAAGAACACGACCACGGCCATTCTGTTCGAGCAGATCGTACAGCAACCCGTTGTCCTCGAAACATTTTACCGTGATTATTTGTCCGCCAAACGACGCCCGTCCGCCAAAGTTGGAGAACAGCGGTTCCACGACATTAACATCTTCTTGATAGATGTCACAAAGCTCGGAAGTATCGTATTTCATAGGCTTAACATTCAGTTGCTGCGAGAATTTTCAGTATATCGCGCTATGTAGGCTGTTGGCAAAATCATCAATTGTTAATTGATATTTGTCAGTTATGCTGCCCACTGGCTTAGGAATATCCCTAAAACAAACAGCAGGTTAGTCAGTAACGCTCCTTTGACAGTGCGTTCCAGCATTGGTCGCATCGCCACCGGGTCCATTTCGCGCATCACATAACGAGCTTGCTTCACCAGCAACGGTGCCGCCAGCAGGAACAGCCAGCCCCACAGGCTATGCAGCGAAAAGAGATTAAACAGCGCCAGACACACCAGAGAGCCCATCAGCAGGCAGGCATGATAACGACGCGCGTTCACTTCACCTAAGCGCACCACCAGCGTGTTTTTGCCGTTTTCGCGGTCGCTATTGATATCACGCAGGTTATTAATGTTCAGTACTGCCGTTGCCAGCAGGCCGCATGCGGTCGCCGGAAGGATCAGTGCCGGAATCAATGTATGAGCCTGTAAATACCAGCTCCCCATGACGCTTAACCAGCCAAAGAAAACCAGTACGGAAATATCACCCAAACCGATATAACCATAAGGACGATTGCCCACGGTGTAGGTGATAGCGGCAATGATCGACAACCCGCCAAGAATCAGGAAGCCGACAAAATCGGCCAGCGTATGGCACGCCACTGCAACCAGTGCCAGCCCGGAAAGACAGATGAGCACAACGGTAATAATGAGCGCCCGTTTCATCTCTTGCTGGGTAATGACCCCTTTTTGCATGCCGCGTAGCGGCCCAATGCGGTCAGGTTTATCGCTGCCTTTTACCGCATCGCCGTAATCATTGGCGAGGTTAGAAAGGATCTGTAATAGCCCGGCGGTAATCAATGCCAGCAGGGCGACCAGTGGATCGAAGTGACCTTGCCACCATGCCAGCGCCGTCCCGACGATAATTGCAGCAAAGGCGAGGGGGAGGGTTTTAGGTCGTAAACTTTCCAGCCACGCCTGAGTTCGGCTAATTTGTTGTTCAGTCATAATACGCGCCAATAAAAATGGGGCTTTTCAGCCCCATCAAACAATGATGAAAATGATTGAACGCGATTATAGGATAAAACGGCTCAGATCTTCATCTGCCACCAACGCATCCAGATGTTTGCTCACATAATCTGCGTCAATAGTGATAGTTTGACCGCTTAAATCGCTGGCGTCGTAGGAAATCTCTTCCATTAAACGCTCCAGAACGGTATGTAAACGACGAGCACCGATGTTTTCGGTAGATTCGTTCACCTGCCATGCTGCTTCCGCGATGCGTTTAATACCGGAGTCGGTAAACTCGATATTTACGCCCTCAGTCGCCATCAGTGCTTTGTACTGCACGGTGATAGAGGCATTCGGCTCGGTCAGAATACGCTCAAAGTCGCTGGTGGTCAGTGCCTGCAGTTCAACGCGGATTGGCAGGCGACCTTGCAGTTCCGGGATCAGGTCAGACGGTTTCGCAATCTGGAACGCGCCAGAAGCGATAAACAGAATGTGGTCAGTTTTGACCATCCCGTGTTTGGTGGAAACAGTGCAACCTTCTACCAGCGGCAGCAGGTCACGCTGAACGCCTTCACGAGAAACATCCGGACCGGAAGACTCGCCGCGCTTACAGATTTTGTCGATTTCGTCGATAAACACGATCCCGTGCTGCTCAACAGCGTCGATAGCATCTTGCTTCAGCTCTTCCGGGTTCACCAGTTTCGCCGCTTCTTCTTCAATCAGCAGCTTCATGGCGTCTTTGATTTTCAGCTTACGTGCTTTTTGCTTCTGGCCGCCCAGGTTCTGGAACATGGACTGCAGCTGGCTGGTCATCTCTTCCATGCCCGGAGGAGCCATAATTTCAACGCCCATCGGTGCTGCGGCAAGATCGATCTCGATTTCTTTGTCATCAAGCTGGCCTTCACGCAGTTTTTTGCGGAATGCCTGACGAGCAGCGGACGGTTCCTGCTGCTGTTCGGTCTGTCCCCAGTTGTTTTTAGCCGGTGGGATCAGTACGTCGAGAATACGTTCTTCTGCCAGTTCTTCAGCGCGATAACGGTTTTTCTCGATAGCCTGGACGCGTACCATTTTCACGGCGGCATCGGTCAGATCGCGAATAATAGAATCCACTTCCTTACCGACATAGCCCACTTCGGTGAATTTGGTCGCTTCAACTTTGATGAACGGCGCATTCGCCAGCTTAGCCAGACGACGGGCGATTTCAGTTTTACCGACACCGGTCGGGCCGATCATCAGGATATTTTTCGGGGTCACTTCATGGCGCAGCTCTTCGTTGAGCTGCATGCGACGCCAGCGGTTACGCAGAGCAATCGCCACGGAACGCTTGGCGTTGTCCTGGCCGATGATGTGCTTATCCAGTTCGCTGACGATTTCGCGTGGGGTCATTTCAGACATGGGAGATCCTTACGCTTTGTAGCTTAATTCTTCGATGGTGTGGAAATGGTTGGTATAGATGCAAATGTCGCCTGCAATATCCAACGCCTTTTCAGCAATTTCACGGGCGCTAAGTTCAGTGTTTTCTAACAGCGCGCGCGCCGCAGCCTGGGCGTAAGGGCCGCCGGAGCCGATAGCAATAAGATCGTTTTCTGGCTGCACCACGTCACCGTTACCGGTGATGATAAGCGATGCAGTTTCATCCGCGACTGCCAGCAGTGCTTCAAGTTTGCGCAGCATGCGATCGGTACGCCAGTCTTTCGCCAGCTCAACGGCGGCTTTGACCAGATGGCCCTGATGCATTTCCAGTTTACGTTCAAACAGTTCGAACAGCGTAAAAGCATCCGCAGTACCGCCCGCAAAGCCCGCGATGACTTTGTCGTTGTACAGACGGCGGACCTTTTTCACGTTGCCTTTCATTACGGTATTGCCCAACGTGGCCTGACCATCACCAGCGATGACCACATGGCCGTTACGGCGTACGCTTACTATAGTTGTCACGAGCTGACCCCTTGGTTACGAATACAGAGTACAAACCCCGTACAAAAGTACGGGGCATAATGCAATTATAGATGGGGGGGATTTTGAGGGTTTCAACCCCCGGCGGCGAGCCGAATGCAGTTTGTATGACCCGCCATCTTCAAGCGATTGAGGGTGCTGTCTGCGTTCTCTTTGCCTTTCACCGGGCCAATCACCACACGATTCCAGCCATTGTTGGTGGTGATTTTCGAGTCAAAGCCTTCGAACGCCAGCTGAGCACGTACCGTCTCTGCCTGTTCCGCGCCTCTGAACGAACCGCACTGCACCATCCAGCGGCGTTCGTCTTTTTTCTCCGCCGTCGGTTTTGGCGCGTCAGCGGCACGAGCAACTGGCGCAGCTTGCTGCGGCTTCGACTGCGCGGTGGTGTGCGCAGGGGTTTGCAGCAGATCCTGGTAAGGCTGCTGAGTAGAAGCCGGTTTAGACTGGCGCGGTTGCGCCTGTACCGGTGCGGCTTGCGACGTACGCGTCTGCTGCTGCCAGCTTTGTTCAGTCGTACGTGACTGCTGAGCCAGGCGTTGCTGCTCCGCTAATTGCTGCGCCTGACGCTGGCGCTGTAGCGTTTGCTGACGCTGTTCCGGCGTCTGCTCATTCCACGGAACTTCAACCAGCTGCGTTGGCTGCTGGCGCATATCAGCCTGCATTTGTTCAAGAAGCTGGCGTTGTTCTGGTGTCAGTTGCTCCGGCGTTTTCACTTCACCACCAGCAGAAGGTTCTGTGGGCGCACGCACACCCGGCTGGCGACTTTCCAGCTCTTTGATGTAGCGCCAGCGTTCTTCTGGTTTTGGTGGTAGTCCGTTTCCGGTCACTTTCTGGCTTTGCAGCGTCTCGGACTCTTCTTTCTTGTGATGCGTAATGAAGTACAGACCACCGATAAAGGTCACAAGAACGGCGGCAGCAATAGCGACCATAGCGGGAGAAACCGCAGGCAGATTTCGTTGCTTTTTCCGTGAGGTGCTCTTTTTTCGCCGCGAAGGTGCCGGTTGGCTGCGGCGTACATAATCTCGTTGTGCCACTATCGTTTCGCTGTATTTATTCGTTCGTCAGCCCGCCATGTTACTTAAGCGGCGGGCCTTTGACCAGTCACGGCAGTCTTAAAGGTTTACTTTAAGGTAACGCGCGTGTTGATCCCCGGATGATAAGTTCGCAATCCATTAAACGAGAGCCACTGCCAACGTGTTGCCCCTGCATTTGATCAAGCAATAACAGCATAGCTTCCCGACCGATTTCGTAACGCGGCTGCGCGATGGTTGTCAGCGGCGGATCACAAAATTGCGTCAGGTCGATGTTATCAAAACCGATTATGGAAAGGTCTTCCGGGACTTTCAGCCCCTGACGTTTTGCCTGAGAAAGTGCGCCGAGCGCCATCACATCGCTATGGCAGAAGACAGCAGTAGGCGGTTGTGGAAGATCAAGCAGCTGTTGCATTGCTTTGCTTCCGGCTTCGAAGGTGAAGTCGCCACGGGCGATGTATTGCGGATCAACCATAATGCCGCAGCGACGCAGCGCCTGAACGTAACCTTGCAGGCGGTAGTGACACAGCGGCATCTCTTCGGGACCGGCTATACAGCCAATCCGTTTATGCCCTTGCTCATATAAATAATTTACTGCATCAAATGCGGCGGTCAGATTGTCTATATGAACGGTAGGTAGCTCCAGTTCCGGTGCAAATTCGTTCGCCATCACCATCGGCGGCAGATTACGCTGTTCCTCAATGCTGGCATCAAACGGCAGCCTTGAACCCAGCAGCAACATGCCATCAATTTGCTTGGTGATGATCAAATCGATAAAGGTTTTTTCCTGCTGATTTTGATGCGCACAGTCGCCAATCAGCACCAGATATCCGTGATTTGCCGCCGTAACTTCGATACCGCGAATAATTTCGCTAAAGAAAGGGTCGCAGATATCCGGGACAATCACCAGAATGGTGCGGGATTCATTACGCTTGACGTTGCGCCCCATAGGCTGAGGTAAATAACCCACTTCCCGGGCCGCTTTTTCAACCCGATTACGGGTGGCCTGGGAGACTTTATCGGGATTCATTAATGCTCGGGAGACGGTCGCTGTAGAGACTTTTGCCTTGAGGGCAACGTCTTTCATGGTCGCGGCAGTTTCCTGCTTCTTCGCTTTCACACTCACTCCTCGCCTGGCACGGCAGGCGTACTACTTCCATGTTTACTTCACATCGGCAACATTTTTAGCAGATAGCGCGTGAAAACGGTTACAGAATTTTCATGAAAAGTGTGATGAATATTGAATTTTTCGATCCGCCTCGCATCGTTTGCGCATTAGCCCTCGATGGGATCGACATCCAGCACCCATTTCACCTTACGGGAATCCGGTATTGTATTAATAAGCGCCAGCGTACCATTGATGATGTGCTGTAATCGCACGCGGGAAGGGTGCTGCAACAAAATTTGCCAGCGCCAGCGGCCGCCACGTTTAGGTGCCAGTGCCGGAACGGGACCGAGAACCCACAGTTTGTCGTCTGCCAGCGGGCTGGAGAGGATGAGATTACGCAGTTGTTGCAGGAACAGCGGCGCGTGCTGATTGTTATGATCTTCCGCACGCACAATCACATGGCTGGACCACGGCGGCAGCTGCATCATGCGTCGTTCAGCCAGTGCCTGTTCGGCAAAGGCGTCGTAGCCTTTATAGAGCAACGTTTGCAACAGCGGATGTTCAGGATGGTGCGTTTGCAGCACCACTTCGCCCTGTTTACCCGCACGTCCGGCACGGCCAGCCACCTGGGTATAAAGTTGGGCAAAACGCTCTGCCGAGCGAAAATCCGCAGAAAACAGCGCGCCGTCCACATCCAGTAACGCCACCAGCGTCACATCCGGGAAATGGTGACCTTTCGCCAGCATTTGCGTGCCAATCAATATTCGCGCTCCGCCGCGATGCACTTCCGCCAGTTGTTGTTCCAGCGCGCCTTTGCGGCTGGTGGTATCGCGGTCGATACGAGAAATGGGCACACCAGGGAACATTGGCGCGAGCGTCTGTTCAAGCTGTTCGGTGCCCAGCCCCACGGGTACCAGGTGCGTGGAACCGCAGGAAGGGCACTGGCGCGGCACCGGGCGTTGGCTGTCACAGTGGTGACAGCGCAAATGCTGTTGCGCCTGATGCAGCGTGTAGTAGTGATCGCAACGTGGGCATTCGGCAATCCAGCCGCAGTCGTGGCACAGCAAGGCAGGCGCAAAGCCACGGCGGTTAAGAAAGAGGATAACCTGGTTGTCGGCCTGTAAATGCTGGCGCATACGGGTGATTAACGCCGGAGCCAGACCAGCCTGCACCTTCTGACCTTTTAAATCCAGCACATGTTGAATTGCCGGGCGCGCATTGCCCGCCCGACGGGTCAGGCGCAGCAGGCGGTATTTTTTCTGCTGGACGTTGCATAATGTTTCCAGCGCGGGCGTTGCGGAGCCAAGAATAATCGGGATTTGCTCGCTGTGCGCACGATACACCGCCAGGTCGCGGGCATGATAGCGCCAGCCTTCCTGCTGTTTGTAGGAACTGTCGTGCTCTTCATCAATAACAATCACGCCGAGATTTTTAAACGGCGTAAACAGCGCGGAGCGGGTGCCGATGACAATCGCCGCCTCGCCATTTTTCGCTTTCAACCACGCCGAAAGACGCTCGCTGTCGTTCAGGCCGGAATGCAGAACTTCCACCGGGGCATTAAAACGTTCACGAAAACGGGCGATAGTTTGCGGTGTCAGGCCGATTTCCGGCACCATCACCAGCGCCTGTTTGCCCTGAGCGAGCACGTTTTCCAGTACACTGAGATAAACCTCCGTTTTACCGGAACCGGTAACGCCCGCCAGCAGCCAGGCAGAAAAAGTATCTGCCGCGCTATGAATTGCGCCAACGGCGGTGGCCTGTTCGGTATTCAACCGCAACCGCTCACCAGAAACGGCATAGTTCGTTCGCCAGTCGCTAAACTCTGGTGTTTCACTTGCTAAATCACACAGACCTTTTTTGCGCAGTGCCTGCAACGCGGCATCATTAAATTCGAGCGTTGCAACCTGGTCGCGCCAGATTTTGCCTTGCCGTAACGCTGCCAGCGCCTGTTGTTGCTTGGGCGAGCGTTTCAGGCTGTTCAGATCCACCGCCTGGCCTTGTTCAGTGGCAAACCAGTACCACATCGGCGCGTTCGCCGCAGGCCGCCCCTGGCGTAGTAAAATCGGCAAGGCATGAAACAGCACATCGCCAATCGGATGATGATAGTAATCTGCCGCCCAGAGCAGTAATCGCCAGACGGAGTGAGTAAATACCGGCTCAACGTCCAGCACTTCAACTACCGCTTTCAGCTCGTTAAGCGGCAGCTCGCTGACATCGCTAACTGACACCACAACCCCGATGCGCTCCTGCTGTTTGCCAAATGGCACGCGCACGCGACACCCGGCTTTAACCGTCATGCCTTCTGGCAGCAGATAGTCAAAGGTACGAGGAAGCGGAACGGGCAAGGCAACGTGGGCAACGGGCATAGCATCATCCTGACTTGAAATTCGGTGGGTTAGTATACACATTGCCGTAGAAGAGTGCGGATCAGTTTGCATACGCTGGTTAATTTCTGTATGATTTCGCGCCTTCGTACGAAATGATCGTATTGAAGCTATACTTTTAACATCGCGTGGTGTCTGGCGTTAGGGCTGGAAGAGCGACGCGGCCTTAAACCGAGGTTTTCCCATGAAAAAAGATATTCACCCGAAATACGAAGAAATTACTGCTAGCTGCTCTTGCGGTAACGTAATGAAAATCCGCTCCACCGTTGGTCATGACCTGAACCTCGACGTGTGCAGCAAGTGCCACCCGTTCTTCACTGGCAAACAGCGTGATGTTGCTACCGGTGGCCGTGTTGACCGCTTCAACAAGCGTTTCAACATCCCGGGCAGCAAATAAGACCGGATTTCCGAAAAAAGCGCCGCACGGCGCTTTTTTTGTGCCTGAATTTTGGTCGTATTACCACGAAAACAGCGGCCATTCTTTGGCGACTGTGGTGAGTTGTGGCGCGTCGAAAACGGCTTGGGGTGAAACTACCGTTTCCTCAAGCGGAATATTTTTGCCGTAGCGTTCTTTGAGCTTCGCCTGGACCAGCGGGTTGCTGAGATCGAACTCTTTCAACTTCTGCTGTTCGCCTACGCGCATTCCCAGCGCATTCTGATAAACCTTCCACACCACTTCCGAACAGTACTGGCGATCGTCGCTCCACGAGAAGCTGAAATCGTACGGTTTGCCGAGATAACGTTTTGCCGTTTGCGCCAGTTTTTGCTGTTGTTCAACACTCAGTCCGCCTTCAACGCGGCGAACAACGTATTTGCCCTTTTCACCATGGGCAATCCACTGCTTGAGCGGGGTGTATTTCACCGGGCCGACCGCTTCAAAAACGTAGGGCTTTTTGTTGCGTATCACCAGCATACCGGTGTGGCTGTAATCGGAATGGGTCGCCAGTTGGATCGCTTTACTTTGCGATGAGCGAGAGACCTGAAAGATGATGTCGCCGGTTTGTGGTTGCCAGGCAAATGCAGGCACAGAAACCAGCAGGCCGGGGATCAGTAGCCTGATTTTCATCGTTAAACGTCCATGTATGAAAAAAGCGGCTGGTTAACTCCGCGCCGCTCTTTTCCGCTTTAGTATTCCCACGTCTCCGGGTTAATCCCCATCTCACGCATGATCTCTTTTGCCGCTTCCGGGATTTCGTCGCTGCGCTCTTTACGCAGATCGGCATCATCCGGCAGAGGTTGCCCGGTAAAGGCATGCAGAAACGCTTCGCACAGCAGCTCGCTGTTGGTCGCGTGACGCAGGTTGTTCACCTGACGACGCGTGCGTTCATCGGTGAGGATTTTTAACACCTTAAGAGGAATGGAAACCGTAATCTTTTTGACTTGTTCACTCTTCTTGCCGTGCTCAGCGTATGGGCTGATATATTCGCCGCTCCATTCAGCCATGAGATACTTAATCCTCTTCGTCAATAAATTGAGACCAGACCACACAGTTAATATGGGTACTGACCGTAAACCCGCATAGTTTACCGTACAGGCGTTACCGTGACATCGTGTAATGCACCTGTCGGCGTGATAATGCATATAATTTTAACGGCTATTTGGGATTTGCTCAATCTATACGCAAAGAAGTTTAGATGTCCAGATGTATTGACGTCCATTAACACAATGTTTACTCTGGTGCCTGACATTTCACCGACCAAGCCCAGGGAACTTCATCACATGACGCGTAAACAGGCCACCATCGCAGTGCGTAGCGGGTTAAATGACGACGAACAGTATGGTTGCGTTGTCCCTCCCATCCATCTTTCCAGCACCTATAACTTTACCGGATTTAATGAACCGCGCGCGCATGATTACTCGCGTCGTGGCAACCCAACGCGCGATGTGGTTCAGCGTGCGCTGGCAGAACTGGAAGGCGGTGCCGGTGCCGTACTTACTAATACCGGCATGTCCGCGATTCACCTGGTCACTACCGTCTTTTTGAAACCTGGCGATCTGCTGGTTGCGCCACACGACTGCTACGGAGGTAGCTATCGCCTGTTCGACAGTCTGGCAAAACGCGGTTGCTATCGCGTGTTGTTTGTTGATCAAGGCGATGAACAGGCATTACGGGCAGCGCTGGCAGAAAACCCCAAACTGGTACTGGTAGAAAGCCCAAGTAATCCATTGTTACGCGTCGTGGATATTGCGAAAATCTGCCATCTGGCAAGGGAAGTCGGGGCGGTGAGCGTGGTGGATAACACCTTCTTAAGCCCGGCATTACAAAATCCACTGGCATTAGGTGCCGATCTGGTGTTGCATTCATGCACGAAATATCTGAACGGTCACTCAGACGTGGTGGCCGGCGTGGTGATTGCTAAAGATCCGGACGTTGTCACTGAACTTGCCTGGTGGGCAAACAATATTGGCGTGACGGGCGGCGCGTTTGACAGCTATCTGCTGCTACGCGGTTTGCGAACTCTGGTGCCGCGTATGGAGCTGGCCCAGCGCAACGCGCAGGCGATTGTGAAATATCTGCAAACCCAGCCGTTGGTGAAAAAACTGTATCACCCGTCGCTGCCGGAAAATCAGGGGCATGAAATTGCTGCGCGCCAGCAAAAAGGCTTTGGCGCAATGTTGAGTTTTGAACTGGATGGCGATGAGCAGACGCTGCGTCGTTTCCTGGGTGGGCTGTCGTTGTTTACGCTGGCGGAATCATTAGGGGGAGTGGAAAGTTTAATCTCTCACGCCGCAACCATGACACATGCAGGCATGGCACCAGAAGCGCGTGCTGCCGCCGGGATCTCCGAGACGCTGCTGCGTATCTCCACCGGTATTGAAGATGGCGAAGATTTAATTGCCGACCTGGAAAATGGCTTCCGGGCTGCAAACAAGGGGTAAAAATGAGTGTGATTGCGCAGGCAGGGGCGAAAGGTCGTCAACTGCATAAATTTGGTGGCAGTAGTCTGGCTGATGTGAAGTGTTATTTGCGTGTCGCGGGCATTATGGCGGAGTACTCTCAGCCTGACGATATGATGGTGGTTTCCGCCGCCGGTAGCACCACTAACCAGTTGATTAACTGGTTGAAACTAAGCCAGACCGATCGTCTCTCTGCGCATCAGGTTCAACAAACGCTGCGTCGTTATCAGTGCGATCTGATTAGCGGCCTGCTACCCGCTGAAGAAGCCGATAGCCTCATTAGCGCTTTTGTCAGCGATCTGGAACGCCTGGCGGCGCTGCTCGACAGCGGTATTAACGATGCGGTGTATGCGGAAGTGGTGGGCCACGGTGAAGTGTGGTCGGCGCGCCTGATGTCTGCGGTACTTAATCAACAAGGGCTGCCAGCGGCCTGGCTTGATGCCCGCGAGTTTTTACGCGCTGAACGCGCCGCGCAGCCGCAGGTTGATGAAGGGCTTTCTTACCCGTTGCTGCAACAGCTACTGGTACAACATCCGGGCAAACGTCTGGTGGTGACCGGGTTTATCAGCCGTAACAACGCCGGTGAAACGGTGCTGCTGGGGCGTAACGGTTCCGACTATTCCGCGACACAAATCGGTGCGCTGGCGGGTGTTTCCCGCGTAACCATTTGGAGCGATGTCGCCGGGGTATACAGTGCCGACCCGCGTAAAGTGAAAGATGCCTGTCTGCTGCCATTGCTGCGTCTTGATGAAGCCAGTGAACTGGCGCGTCTGGCGGCCCCCGTTCTTCACGCCCGTACTTTACAGCCAGTATCCGGTAGTGAAATCGACCTGCAACTGCGCTGTAGCTACACGCCGGATCAAGGTTCCACGCGCATTGAACGCGTGCTGGCTTCCGGTACTGGCGCGCGTATTGTCACCAGCCACGATGATGTCTGCTTGATTGAGTTTCAGGTGCCCACCAGCCAGGATTTCAAACTGGCGCATAAAGAGATCGACCAGATCCTGAAACGTGCTCAGGTGCGCCCACTGGCGGTTGGCGTACATAACGATCGCCAGTTGCTGCAATTTTGCTACACCTCAGAAGTGGCCGACAGTGCGCTGAAAATCCTCGACGAAGCGGGATTACCTGGCGAACTGCGCCTGCGTCAGGGGCTGGCGCTGGTGGCGATGGTTGGGGCGGGCGTAACCCGTAACCCGCTGCATTGCCACCGCTTCTGGCAGCAACTGAAAGGCCAGCCGGTCGAATTTACCTGGCAGTCGGATGACGGCATCAGCCTGGTGGCAGTACTGCGCACCGGCCCGACCGAAAGCCTGATTCAGGGGCTGCATCAGTCCGTCTTCCGCGCAGAAAAACGCATCGGCCTGGTACTGTTCGGCAAGGGCAATATCGGTTCCCGCTGGCTGGAACTGTTCGCCCGTGAGCAGAGCACGCTTTCGGCGCGTACCGGCTTTGAATTTGTGCTGGCAGGCGTGGTGGACAGCCGCCGCAGCCTGTTGAGCTATGACGGGCTGGACGCCAGCCGCGCGTTAGCCTTCTTCAACGATGAAGCGGTCGAGCAGGATGAAGAGTCGCTGTTCCTGTGGATGCGCGCCCATCCGTATGATGATTTAGTGGTGCTGGACGTTACCGCCAGCCAGCAGCTTGCCGACCAGTATCTTGATTTCGCCAGCCACGGTTTCCACGTCATCAGTGCCAACAAACTGGCAGGAGCGAGCGACAGCAATAAATATCGCCAGATCCACGACGCCTTCGAAAAAACCGGGCGTCACTGGCTGTACAACGCCACCGTCGGCGCAGGCTTGCCGATCAACCACACCGTGCGCGATCTGATCGACAGCGGCGATACTATTTTGTCGATCAGCGGGATCTTCTCCGGCACGCTCTCCTGGCTGTTCCTGCAATTCGACGGTAGCGTGCCGTTTACCGAGCTGGTGGATCAGGCGTGGCAGCAGGGCTTAACTGAACCTGACCCGCGTGATGACCTCTCCGGCAAAGACGTGATGCGCAAGCTGGTGATTCTGGCGCGTGAAGCGGGTTACAACATTGAACCGGACCAGGTGCGTGTTGAATCACTGGTGCCAACCCATTGCGAAGGTGGAAGCATCGACCATTTCTTTGAAAATGGCGATGAACTTAATGAGCAGATGGTACAACGGTTGGAAGCGGCCCGTGAAATGGGGCTGGTGTTGCGCTACGTGGCGCGTTTCGATGCCAACGGCAAAGCGCGAGTAGGCGTGGAAGCGGTGCGAGAAGACCATCCGCTGGCATCACTACTACCGTGCGATAACGTCTTTGCCATCGAAAGCCGCTGGTATCGCGACAACCCGCTGGTGATCCGCGGGCCAGGTGCAGGGCGCGACGTCACCGCCGGGGCGATTCAGTCGGATATTAACCGTCTGGCGCAGTTGTTGTAATCCTGAGCCAGAGAAAGCAGTATTTGCGTAACGCGCCCTGCGGAAAGCGGGGTGCTGTGAGTAAATACTGCTTGTTTATGTAGCCAGTCGATAAAATGTCTGCTGGTTGCGAAAGAGAGCATTACAGCTTTGCTGTTATTTCCGCCCGTTAATGCACATACCATTTTACGATTTTTGCCCTGAACCCAGAGTTGCCACTGATTTTTCCACCAGCCGTGATAAGTTTTTCCCTGAAAACGCCAGGGCGTATTATCGGTATAGTCAGCTATTTCCTCTTCAATAAACCAAATCTCACCTTGCTGTTGGCGAAACAGTTCTGCCCAGGCCGTAATAATCGCACCTCTTAAAAAACACTCGTGTGAAATTACATGTGTTTTTACTGTAGGGAATAAAATATTCAGTACTCTAAAATGCCCGTGCGCTGTGATAACCGGACGCAGAATAACACCTTTAGCATTGCGTTTGAGCGCTGCGCTGCCATACTGAATTTCATCAAACTGACTGCGGCGTAGAAATTGTGCTTCGCGCATATCAACGCGTTGTACAATATTACTCTCGTGTAACTCTGGTTCTGCATTCCCTCTGTATCGATAATGCAGACTTTCTCCAGCCTGATGCTGCGTGTAATTAGTAGAAAGATGAAGAATATTACCGCGAAGAGCATCAAAACTGATTAAAACATACAGTTTCTGCCCGCCGCTGGCTCCCTGAAATGGCACCAGAAGAGCAACCGTTTCGATTATTTCAGGAGGCGTTATTTCTTTCTGATATTGTTTAGGTGTCCAGACTTTTTTGCAGTTACGACATTGAATGCGTTGCGACCCCTGTGGATTGTGGCCATAACAAATCGTCTTTGTGCCATAACATACCGGGCAGAAATGACCTTTCTCAGTTGCAAAAGTAGATAAGTGAACTGACAACCAGTCACGAAATTGCTGTTCGTCAAACAACGGCGGGTAACTTCCACATGCCCGACAGTGCAGTGCCGGATAACCCAGTCGATAGTCTGGCCAGCTGTAATCTGTCGAAGTTGGCTGCCCTAAATTACGGCAACCAAACGACTTGCAGGCATTAATCGTAAACAGAGTCGACATATATCACCAACGATTTCACAAGGTCGTTGATTTTGTCCGGCAACGCTCCCTTGTGGATGTGATTGCTCTCACATAAATAACTCTTTCAGAACGTAATGTAGCAATCCTTTATCTCACTGGAAGGGATTGTTTATGAAAATTAAAATGCTTGCTGCGGGTATCGCATTAACACTGCCGTTTTGGGCTTGCGCCAAAGATGTCACCATCATTTATACCAACGACCTCCATGCACATGTAGAGCCTTATAAAGTGCCGTGGATTGCTGACGGTAAACGAGATATTGGCGGCTGGGCAAATATCACTACGCTTGTTAAACAAGAAAAAGCTAAAAACAAAGCGACCTGGTTTTTTGATGCGGGTGACTATTTTACCGGGCCGTATATCAGCAGCCTGACTAAAGGCAAGGCGATTATCGATATTATGAATACCATGCCATTCGATGCGGTCACTATAGGTAATCATGAATTTGATCACGGCTGGGACAATACGTTATTACAGTTGAGTCAGGCAAAATTCCCGATTGTGCAGGGTAATGTTTTTTATCAGAACAGCAGTAAATCATTCTGGGATAAGCCCTATACCATCATTGAAAAAGACGGCGTGAAAATTGGCGTGATTGGTTTGCACGGTGTATTTGCCTTTAATGATACGGTATCTGCGGCAACGCGAGTGGGTATTGAGGCGCGTGATGAAATTAAATGGCTACAACGTTATATCGATGAACTCAAAGGCAAGGTTGATTTGACCGTTGCGCTGATTCACGAAGGTGTTCCGGCCCGCCAGTCCAGTATGGGGGGCACAGATGTGCGCCGCGCACTGGATAAAGATATTCAGACGGCAAGTCAGGTGAAAGGGCTGGATATTTTGATCACCGGACATGCACATGTGGGTACGCCGGAACCGATTAAAGTCGGCAATACGCTCATCCTCTCCACTGACAGCGGTGGGATTGATGTCGGTAAACTGGTACTGGACTACAAAGAGAAGCCGCATGATTTTACGGTGAAAAACTTCGAGCTTAAAACCATTTACGCCGACGAGTGGAAGCCCGATCCGCAAACAAAACAGGTGATCGACGGCTGGAATAAAAAGCTTGATGAAGTGGTGCAACAAACGGTCGCGCAATCGCCGGTTGAATTAAAACGTGCCTATGGTGAATCGGCTTCCCTCGGGAACCTGGCGGCTGATGCTTTACTGGTAGCGGCGGGTAAAAACACCCAATTGGCGTTAACCAACTCTGGCGGCATTCGCAATGAGATCCCCGCAGGGGCGATTACGATGGGCGGCGTCATCAGTACCTTCCCGTTCCCCAACGAACTGGTGACGATGGAACTCACGGGTAAACAATTACGCAGTTTGATGGAACACGGCGCAAGTTTAAGTAATGGCGTTTTACAGGTATCGAAAGGCCTGGAAATGAAGTACGACAGCAGTAAGCCGGTTGGTCAGCGGGTAATCACGCTGACTCTGAATGGCAAACCCATTGAAGATGCGACGATTTACCACATTGCTACTCAGAGTTTCCTTGCTGATGGTGGAGATGGTTTTACCGCCTTTACCGAAGGGAAAGCGCGTAACACAACGGGCGGTTATTACGTTTATCACGCCGTGGTTGATTACTTCAAAGCGGGTAATACCATTACGGATGAACAGATCAACGGTATGCGCGTGAAAGATATCAAGTAAAAGTACGTATTGAGTTGATTCATTTGTTTGTTACCCGTTGATTTTGCAGATCCAGTATTCGGCCTACGCGAGGGTGCAGGCCGAATCAGATGCCTTAGCATCACCATCCGGTGGCAGGACGTTGTTTTTCGAATAAGCCCAGGTGTCGCTGTGTTGTCAGAATATCAGTCAAAACGTGCGAGGTGGATTGCGCTATAGAGAAATCTTTTATCGCCTCTAATTAAGATGAGTTTTTTTCAACTTCCCTGATTTTTCCTCACCATCATTGGTCATTTTTCGGTTGACGCCCTTCGGCTTTTCCTTCATCTTTACATCTGGACGTCTAAATGGATAGATGTTCACAACACAACATATAACTACAAGCGATTGATGAGGTAAGGTATGAGCTTTTTTCACGCCAGCCAGCGGGATGCCCTGAATCAGAGTCTGGCAGAAGTCCAGGGGCAGATTAACGTTTCGTTCGAGTTTTTCCCGCCGCGTACCAGTGAAATGGAGCAGACCCTGTGGAACTCCATCGATCGCCTTAGCAACCTGAAACCGAAGTTTGTGTCGGTGACCTATGGCGCGAACTCCGGCGAGCGTGACCGTACGCACAGCATTATTAAAGGCATTAAAGATCGCACTGGTCTGGAAGCGGCACCGCATCTTACTTGCATTGATGCGACGCCCGACGAGCTGCGCACCATTGCACGTGACTACTGGAATAACGGTATTCGTCATATCGTGGCGCTGCGTGGCGATCTGCCGCCGGGAAGCGGTAAGCCGGAAATGTATGCTTCTGACCTGGTGACGCTGTTAAAAGAAGTGGCAGATTTCGATATCTCCGTGGCGGCGTATCCGGAGGTTCACCCGGAAGCAAAAAGCGCTCAGGCGGATTTGCTCAACCTGAAACGCAAAGTCGATGCCGGAGCCAACCGCGCGATTACTCAGTTCTTCTTTGATGTCGAAAGCTACCTGCGTTTTCGTGACCGCTGCGTATCGGCAGGCATTGATGTGGAAATCATTCCGGGCATTTTGCCGGTATCTAACTTTAAACAGGCGAAGAAATTTGCCGACATGACCAATGTGCGTATTCCGGCGTGGATGGCACAAATGTTCGACGGGCTTGATGATGATGCCGAAACCCGCAAGCTGGTGGGCGCGAATATCGCCATGGATATGGTGAAGATTTTAAGCCGTGAAGGAGTGAAAGATTTCCACTTCTATACGCTTAACCGTGCTGAAATGAGTTACGCGATTTGCCATACGCTGGGTGTTCGACCTGGTTTATAAATACTGTGACTTTTGTGAAAATCACACTGCGATCACAAATTTTAAACAGAGCACAAAATGCTGCCTCGAAATGAGGGCGGGAAAATAAGGTTGTCAGCCTTGTTTTCTCCCTCATTACTTGACGGATATGAAGCTAAAACCCTTTTTTATAAAGCATTTGTCCGAATTCGGACATAATCAAAAAAGCTTAATTACGATCAATTTGATCTACATCTCTTTAACCAACAATATGTAAGATCTCAACTATCGCATCCGTGGATTAATTCAATTATAACTTCTCTCTAACGCTGTGTATCGTAACGGTAACACTGTAGAGGGGAGCACATTGATGAGCACGTCAGACGATATCCATAACACGACAGCCACTGGCAAATGCCCGTTCCATCAGGGCGGTCACGACCAGAGCGCAGGTGGGGGCACAACCACGCGCGACTGGTGGCCAAATCAACTCCGTGTTGACCTGTTAAACCAACATTCTAATCGTTCTAACCCGCTGGGTGAGGACTTTGACTACCGCAAAGAATTCAGCAAATTAGATTACTACGGCCTGAAAAAAGATCTGAAAGCCCTGCTGACAGAATCTCAGCCGTGGTGGCCTGCCGACTGGGGCAGCTATGCCGGTCTGTTTATTCGTATGGCCTGGCACGGCGCGGGTACTTACCGTTCCATCGACGGACGCGGCGGCGCGGGTCGTGGTCAGCAACGTTTTGCACCGCTGAACTCCTGGCCGGATAACGTAAGCCTCGATAAAGCGCGTCGCCTGCTGTGGCCAATCAAACAGAAATATGGTCAGAAAATCTCCTGGGCCGACCTGTTTATCCTCGCGGGTAACGTGGCGCTGGAAAACTCCGGCTTCCGTACCTTCGGTTTTGGTGCCGGTCGTGAAGATGTCTGGGAACCGGATCTGGATGTTAACTGGGGTGATGAAAAAGCCTGGCTGACCCACCGTCATCCGGAAGCACTGGCGAAAGCACCGCTGGGCGCAACCGAGATGGGCCTGATTTACGTTAACCCGGAAGGCCCGGATCACAGCGGCGAACCGCTTTCTGCGGCAGCAGCTATCCGCGCGACCTTCGGCAACATGGGCATGAACGACGAAGAAACCGTGGCGCTGATTGCGGGTGGTCATACGCTGGGTAAAACTCACGGTGCCGGTCCGACATCAAATGTAGGTCCTGATCCAGAAGCTGCACCGATTGAAGAACAAGGTTTAGGCTGGGCGAGCACTTACGGCAGCGGCGTTGGCGCAGATGCCATCACCTCTGGTCTGGAAGTGGTCTGGACCCAGACACCGACCCAGTGGAGCAACTATTTCTTCGAGAACCTGTTCAAATATGAGTGGGTACAGACCCGCAGCCCGGCTGGCGCAATCCAGTTTGAAGCGGTAGACGCACCGGAAATTATCCCGGATCCGTTCGATCCGTCGAAGAAACGTAAACCGACAATGCTGGTGACCGACCTGACGCTGCGTTTTGATCCTGAGTTCGAGAAGATTTCTCGTCGTTTCCTCAACGATCCGCAGGCGTTCAACGAAGCCTTTGCCCGTGCCTGGTTCAAACTGACGCACAGGGATATGGGGCCGAAATCTCGCTACATCGGGCCGGAAGTACCGAAAGAAGATCTGATCTGGCAAGATCCGCTGCCGCAGCCGATCTACAACCCGACCGAGCAGGACATTATCGATCTGAAATTCGCGATTGCGGATTCTGGTCTGTCTGTCAGCGAGCTGGTATCGGTGGCCTGGGCGTCTGCTTCTACCTTCCGTGGTGGCGACAAACGTGGTGGTGCCAATGGTGCACGTCTGGCATTAATGCCGCAGCGCGACTGGGATGTGAACGCCGCAGCCGTTCGTGCTCTGCCAGTTCTGGAGAAAATTCAGAAAGAGTCTGGTAAAGCTTCGCTGGCGGATATCATCGTGCTGGCTGGTGTGGTTGGTGTTGAGAAAGCCGCAAGCGCCGCAGGTTTGAGCATTCATGTACCGTTTGCGCCGGGTCGCGTTGATGCGCGTCAGGATCAGACTGACATTGAGATGTTCGAACTGCTGGAGCCAATTGCTGACGGTTTCCGTAACTATCGCGCTCGTCTGGACGTTTCCACCACCGAGTCACTGCTGATTGATAAAGCCCAGCAACTGACCCTGACCGCGCCGGAAATGACTGCGCTGGTGGGCGGGATGCGCGTACTGGGTGCCAACTTCGATGGCAGCAAAAACGGCGTCTTCACTGACCGCGTTGGCGTATTGAGCAATGACTTCTTCGTGAACTTGCTGGATATGCGTTACGAGTGGAAAGCGACCGACGAATCGAAAGAGCTGTTCGAAGGCCGTGACCGCGAAACCGGCGAAGTGAAATACACAGCCAGCCGTGCGGATCTGGTCTTTGGTTCTAACTCTGTCCTGCGTGCGGTGGCGGAAGTTTACGCCAGCAGCGATGCCCACGAGAAGTTTGTTAAAGACTTCGTGGCAGCGTGGGTGAAAGTGATGAACCTCGACCGTTTCGACCTGCTGTAATCTGACCTTCTTCAGCGACTGCCTTTCAGGCAGTCGCTGAAGTTTCTTTACCGGCGTATAGTGTCCACAGGAAAACTACACACTGGATCTCTCATGTCTGCCGCAGGAAAGAGCAACCCACTGGCAATCAGTGGCCTGGTTGTGCTCACACTTATCTGGAGTTATAGCTGGATTTTCATGAAGCAAGTCACCAGCTACATCGGTGCCTTCGACTTCACCGCCTTACGCTGCATTTTCGGCGCTCTCGTTTTATTCATCGTCCTTTTATTACGTGGTCGCGGAATGCGCCCGACACCGTTTAAATACACCTTAGCCATTGCCCTGTTACAAACCTGTGGGATGGTTGGCCTGGCGCAGTGGGCGCTGGTCAGCGGAGGAGCGGGGAAGGTGGCGATCCTGAGCTATACCATGCCGTTCTGGGTGGTGATTTTCGCCGCGTTGTTTCTCGGTGAACGCCTGCGACGTGGGCAATATTTCGCGATACTGATTGCCGCTTTCGGCTTATTTTTGGTGTTGCAGCCGTGGCAACTCGATTTCTCTTCGATGAAAAGTGCCATGCTGGCAATCCTCTCCGGTGTTAGTTGGGGGGCGAGCGCGATTGTCGCGAAACGCCTATACGCCCGCCATCCACGCGTGGATTTATTGTCGTTAACATCCTGGCAGATGCTTTATGCGGCGCTGGTGATGAGTGCGGTCGCTTTACTGGTGCCGCAACGTGAAATTGACTGGCAACCCACCGTGTTCTGGGCTCTGGCCTACAGTGCGATTCTGGCGACGGCGCTGGCGTGGAGCTTATGGTTGTTTGTGCTGAAAAACTTGCCTGCCAGTATTGCCAGCTTAAGCACACTGGCCGTTCCCGTTTGCGGCGTACTCTTTTCCTGGTGGCTGCTCGGTGAGAATCCGGGGGCCGTTGAAGGTAGCGGTATTGTGCTGATTGTGCTGGCACTGGCGCTGGTGAGCCGTAAGAAAAAAGAAGCCGTCAGTGTAAAAAGGATCTGAATTTTTTCTTCATGTGGGGCGATCGCTTATTTAACAAAATACCGATAGTGTCCCACCATCCGCCAGCTAAACAGTACATCTTCTTCCTGCGCGCCTGCGCCAATGTTATGTATCACCAGCGGCGTACCGTCGCGGGCGAAGCCATCTGACACCACCCCAATATGTGCCAGCCCGTTATCCAGTCGCCAGGAGACAATATCGCCCGCTTGATAGTCACTGGGGTTCTTGCTGGTGGGGCGTGTTTTATCGTGGCGGGTAAACCAGGTTTCCAGATTAGGCACCCGACGGTGATCGATGTTGCTGTCCGGGCGCTTTAACTGCCATTTTTGCGGGTACGCAGCAAAATTCTTCGCCATATCTTCGTGCACCAGTTTCTGCAAATCGACCTTCTGGCTGCGCAATGCACGGATCACCACATCGGAACATACGCCGCGTTCTTGCGGGACATCACCGCCAGGATAGGTAAGCTGCACATACGCCGGATCGTAAAATAGCGTGCTGCCGATTTGCTGTCTGGCACCGTCTGCGATGGCAAGATTGCTGTTGGCCTGGATTTGTACCACGGTTGGTGGAACGGCGGGAGATTTTAAGGAGTAACTGGTAAATACCGTCAGAAGACTGAATAACGCCAGTGAAGCTTTCATCTGTTTCGTCCGTGAAAATAAGAGTCACAGATTCGACCTTCCGGGCTAACGATTGTTCTGTAGAGAAAATGTCCAGAAGCGGATAAAAAATTCCTGAACAACGTGGGAGTTTCAGATTACTGGCACAGAGTGCCGGATGCGGCGTGAACGCCTTATCCGGCCTACAAAAGCACGCAAATTCAATATATTGCAGAGATTGCGTAGGCCTGATAAGCGTAGCGCATCAGGCAATTTTGCGTTCAAACTCCCGGACAAGCCGGGAGTTTGGAGTAGGTTATTCCCACTCTTGCAGGAAACGCTGACCGTACTGGTCGGCTACCAGCAGTGCGGCGTAAACCTGATCTGGCGTTGCACCGCCTGGCATGTTGTGAATGGTTTCACCTTCTGCACATGCCGCTTCTGCCACAATTCGCATTTTCGCCGGGACATCTTCTTTAATATCCAGTTGAGCGAGAGTTATTGGCAAACCTACCGCATGGCTAAGCGCAGCTACGGTTTCGATTTCCTCCACCGGCGCGTTTTCCAGAACCAGCTGCGTCAGCGTACCGAATGCCACTTTTTCACCATGATAATAGTGATGCGCGTCCGGGATAGCGGTCAGGCCGTTATGTACCGCGTGTGCCGCCGCCAGCCCGCCGCTTTCAAAACCAACACCGCTCAAATAGGTGTTCGCTTCAATCACGCGCTCCAGCGCCGGAGTCACTACATGCTGTTCGGCGGCAAGCATCGCTTTTTCGCCTTCTTCCAGCAGGGTGTTGTAGCACAGTTCAGCCAGTGCCAGCGCTGCCTGAGTGCACTTGCCGCCCGCCATGGTGGTAGCGCCGCTACGGGAACAGGCGCGTGCTTCAAACCAGGTTGCCAGCGCATCGCCGATACCCGCCGCTAACAGACGTGCAGGTGCGCCAGCGACGATTTTGGTGTCGACAATGACCATATTCGGGTTATTTGGCAACATCAGATAGCGGTCAAACTCACCCTCATCGGTGTAGATAACAGACAACGCACTGCACGGTGCGTCGGTAGAGGCGATAGTCGGTGCGATCGCTACCGGAACACCCATGAAATGTGCCAGTGCTTTGGCAGTATCGAGGGTTTTTCCGCCACCGATACCGAGAATTGCGCCACACTGCGCAGTCTCCGCGATGCCACGCAGACGGTCGATCTCATTTTGCGAACATTCACCGCCAAACGGCGCAATTTCTACTACCAGTCCAGCATCTTTAAAGCTTTTCTCGACAGTGGATTGAGCAAAACCTAAAACAAATTTGTCACCCACCACTAACCAGCGTTCCGCCAGTGGCTTCAGGTACTCGCCCAGACGATTAATTACATCTGCGCCCTGGATGTATTTACCTGGTGATTGAATAATGCGGTCCATAATTACTCCTTTAGAGATGAGTAGTGCCAAATGCGGCATTCCAGTCGTGCTCGAACTTCTCTATAGCTGACTCTACCGCAGGGGTGTTAAGCATTTGTTGCGCTACATCTAAGGGCAGTGTGATGGATTCACATCCAGCCAGCAAACAATCCAGCGCCTGACGTGGTGTTTTAAAGCTGGCAGCCAGCACCATGCTTTCTGGCGCATGCATTTCCAGTAACGCTTGCAACTCCTGTACAGTACGAATGCCGTCACCGCCCTGGGCATCTACGCGGTTAACGTATGGAGCAACGTATTTGGCTCCAGCCAGCGCCGCCAGTAATCCTTGCGCGGCGCTGTACACTGCGGTTCCCAGCGTAGTAATGCCTTCTTTCTTCAGCATTTTAATTGCTGCCAGACCTTCAGAGGTTACCGGGATTTTCACCACAATGCCCGGAATGGCGTCGCGCAGGCGCTTCGCTTCTTCCACCATCCCCTGCGCGTCGCGGCTCATGGTCTGAGCAAACAGAATGCCCTCATCACCAATCGCTTTTTGCAGACGCGGCAGCACTTCCCATATGGACTCCTTGCTGGCAGCGATAATGCTCGGGTTAGTTGTCACCCCGGCAATCGGGAATATGCGTGCCAGACGTTCGACTTCTGCGACGTTAGCGGTGTCCAGATACAGTTCCATGATGTTTCCTTTTACAGTTCCAGTTCATGTTGCAGCAGGCTGGCGATAGCGTCGGCAGAGGCGGCGTTAACCAGCGCGTTACGGAATTCTTCGTGCATGATGCGACGAGCGAGGCGCGAGAAAATGCGCATATGTTGATCGCCCGCAGCATGTTTGTTCAGGGTTAACATAATGATGAATTGTGCTTCATCATCGCCCCAGCGCACTGGCGCTTGCAGACGCGCCACGCTGATGGTGGATTGCTCAATGTGTTCTGATTTGCTGTGGGGAATGGCAAAACTAAAGCCCAGACCGGTAGAGAAAACGGCCTCGCGCGCCCACAAGTCGGCTTCCAGTTTACGCGGATAGCGACAGCGGCCCGCCAGCAGCAGGTTATCGGTCATGCCTTTGAGCACTTCTTCTTTGCTGCGCCAGTCGTTTTCCAGTGTGATGCACTCGGCGGTGACCAGCGGTGCGTCTTGTTGGGTCATGCGGAATTGCGCCAGCAGGTGTTCCACTTCCAGCGACGTACGGCAGGCCATTGCCTGGTTGAGCAACTTGCGGCACTCACGGCTATCAAGTTGCGCCATTCGCGCTTTCGCCGCCGGAATTGACGGTGCGCTCATGCTCAGCTCATCCAGCCCTAAACCGACCAGCAATGGCAGCACGGAACCTTTCGCTCCCAGTTCACCGCACAGACCAATCCATTTGCCCTGGCGATGCACCGCCTGCACGGCGTAATCGAGCGCCCGCAAGAATGCTGGATTCAGGCTGTTATAGTGACGAGTAACCTTAGCGTTATCGCGATCCACTGCCAGCAGATATTGCGTCAGGTCATTACTACCGATACTAAAGAAATCAATCTCTTCGCAGCATTGATCGATGATGAACATCACCGACGGCACTTCCAGCATAATGCCGAGCTGGATCTTCTCATCAAACGGAATGTGTTCGTTACGTAGTTGCTGTTTGGCTTCCGCCAGTTTTTCTTTCACCCATAAGATCTCTTCCATTGAGGAGATCATCGGGATCATGATTTTCAGGCTGCCGTGAGCGGAGGCACGGAGAATCGACCGTAGTTGTGTGGTAAATAACGACGCGTACTCTTCATAAATACGCACGGCGCGATAACCGAGGAACGGGTTTGCCTCTGCGGGAATGTTCAGATAATCAACGGGTTTGTCACCGCCAATATCCATAGTGCGCACAATAATGCTGCGTCCGTTGGCGGACTCCAGCGCCTGACAAAAAATGTTGTACAGCTCGCTTTCGCCCGGTGCACTGGTGCGATCCATATAGAGCATTTCAGTGCGGAATAAACCAACGCCTTCCGCACCATTGCCGAATGCGGCCTGCGCTTCCACGGAGTGAGCGATGTTAGCAGCAATTTCAATGCGGATACCGTCAGCAGTACGGGCTTGTTGGGTCAGCCAGACACGCTGTTGCTCACGCAGAGCGTCCTGTACGCGGGCTTCTTGCTGATAATAACGGGCCACGGATTCCCCTGGCTCAACCACAATCGCCCCTGCGTTGCCGTCGATATAAATCGTCTGATGCTGCCACGGAGTAAGGGCATCAATATCCACACCAACCAGCGTCGGAATGTTGAACGAACGGGCAAGGATCACCGTATGTGAGGTGGTGCCGCCGCTTTTGAGCAACAATCCTTTGAGGTGATTTTTATCCAGTTCGAGGAACTGGCTGGGGGTCAGTTCATCAGCCATACAAATGGCGGGCTGCGTCAGTTTGCCCGGTGCCGGGAAGCGTTGCTCACCGTAGATTTGCTGGAGTAACTGGAAGCAGACGTCGCGTACGTCCAGGGCACGTTCTTGCAGGTAGCTGCTGCTGGAACGGGCGAACTCTTCGCAAAAGTGATTCGCACTGGCAACAATCGCTTCGGCGCAGCTTAATCCGGCGCTGACACCTGCCAGTAAATGTTCGCGCAGGGAAGTATCGCCAGCCAGGGATCGGTGCGCTTCCAGAATCGCGCTGGTAGCACCGTCGCTATCCAGCAGACGAAACTCTATGTTTTTCAGTACCAGCGTCAGACCGTTTTCCAGTGCGGATTGTTCGGCGTCAACGCCTTTGGCTGCGGGAAGATTACCCAGCGCATTGAGATCTAAAGAAGAGATCGGCGTCAGAATGCCGCCTGCGCTACCGCTGCACACGGTGCGGGCACGGATAATTTGCGGATTCAGATTGGTCAGTGAAACCGGCAGTGGTTCCAGTTCGTCAGATTTTACTTCCGCCAGCGGTGCGTCGCAGTGGGGGAATTCATCGCGCAGCCATTGGCTTAAACGCTGGTGCGCTTCCTGTTCGTCGGCCCCGGAAATCAGTAACTGGCAGTTATCGCCCACCAGCGTATCGGTGCCAATCAGCGCAAGGGCGCTTTTGGCGTTGCCCTTGCGGTCAGTGCGCAGGTTATGCCACTCAATTTGTGATGAAAAAGTATTACACAGCGTTTCAACGTGGCTTGCCGGACGCGCATGGACGCCGTTAGGTAGCTCACAAATAAATTCCACAATCAGGGCCATTGCCTTTCTCCCGGTACGGTTTTCTGTTTACAGGATAAGAGCGCACGGTAACGGCCTGCCATGTGACAAATCTGCCAAAAGCTGGACAAATGTAATGTAACCGTCAATTTGCGACGCGTCTCACAAGACGCCGTTTTGCGGCATGCTTCCGGATTATCGCAAGTTATGAGGCGGATCGCATTTTTGTACTGATATTACAAAAGTCCAGTAAATGGCCTTTTTATCCACTGTTTGCTCCGCCTGCGATTGCCTATTGTTTCTTCCATCAAAAATATGGACATGGGCTTTCGCAAGCCCGGGAGCAGCTTATGAATGAGTTGGTGCAGATCCTGAAAAATACCCGTCAGCATTTAATGACGGGCGTTTCACACATGATTCCCTTCGTGGTATCGGGCGGTATTTTGCTGGCGGTTTCCGTCATGTTGTATGGCAAAGGCGCAGTGCCGGATGCCGTAGCCGATCCGAATCTGAAAAAACTGTTTGATATCGGCGTTGCAGGTTTGACGCTGATGGTGCCTTTCCTCGCCGCTTACATCGGTTATTCCATTGCAGAACGTTCTGCATTGGCTCCATGCGCTATCGGTGCCTGGGTTGGTAACAGCTTTGGCGCGGGCTTCTTTGGTGCACTGATCGCCGGGATTATCGGCGGCATTGTGGTGCATTACCTGAAGAAAATTCCGGTGCATAAAGTTCTGCGCTCGGTGATGCCAATCTTCATCATTCCAATCGTCGGCACACTGATTACCGCTGGCGTCATGATGTGGGGGCTGGGCGAGCCGGTGGGGGCGTTGACCAACAGCCTGACCCAGTGGCTTCAGGGGATGCAGCAGGGCAGCATTGTTATGCTGGCGGTGATCATGGGTCTGATGCTGGCGTTCGATATGGGCGGCCCGGTTAACAAAGTGGCCTATGCCTTCATGCTGATTTGCGTTGCTCAGGGTGTTTATACCGTGGTGGCCATTGCTGCCGTGGGGATTTGTGTTCCGCCGCTGGGGATGGGGCTGGCGACGCTGATTGGTCGTAAAAATTTCTCCGCAGAAGAGCGCGAAACCGGTAAAGCGGCGCTGGTGATGGGGTGCGTTGGGGTTACTGAAGGGGCGATTCCTTTCGCCGCTGCCGATCCGCTGCGTGTTATTCCTTCCATCATGATCGGTTCAGTTTGTGGTGCAGTAACTGCGGCGCTGGTCGGTGCGCAGTGCTATGCAGGCTGGGGTGGTCTGATTGTGCTGCCGGTGGTTGAAGGCAAGCTGGGTTATATCGCAGCAGTGGCTGTCGGAGCAGTGGTGACGGCTGTTTGTGTGAACGTGCTGAAAAGTCTGGCGCGTAAAAATGGGTCTTCGACTGATGAAA
Source organism: Escherichia sp. WS1451 (assembly GCF_046487365.1). NCBI lineage: Bacteria > Pseudomonadati > Pseudomonadota > Gammaproteobacteria > Enterobacterales > Enterobacteriaceae > Escherichia > Escherichia sp. WS1451. The sequence continues at coordinate 25,726 of NZ_JBJQJP010000019.1, read as the reverse complement.
AAGAAGACGACCTGGATTTGGATTTTGAAATTAATTAATTGAGGAACGAGCCATGACGAAAATTATTGCAGTAACCGCGTGTCCATCTGGTGTTGCCCATACCTATATGGCGGCAGAGGCGCTGGAAAGTGCCGCGAAAGCGAAAGGCTGGGAAGTGAAAGTAGAAACCCAGGGCTCGATTGGTCTGGAAAATGAACTGACTGCGGAAGACGTGGCGAGCGCCGATATGGTGATTCTGACCAAAGATATCGGCATCAAGTTTGAAGAGCGTTTTGCTGGCAAGACCATCGTGCGCGTCAACATCAGCGACGCGGTAAAACGCGCTGATGCCATTATGAGCAAAATTGAAGCTCACCTGGCACAAACCGCTTAAGTTCTTATCCCGCCCGTAAGGGCGGGTTCGCTTTCCCACAGGAGTTCCTCATGACGAATCGTATCTCTCGCCTCAAAACTGCACTGTTTGCCAATACCCGTGAAATCTCGCTGGAGCGGGCGCTGCTTTATACCGCCAGCCATCGGCAAACCGAAGGCGAACCGGTGATATTGCGCCGGGCGAAAGCAACAGCGTATATCCTTGAACACGTTGAAATTTCGATTCGTGATGAAGAACTGATTGCCGGTAACCGCACCGTAAAACCACGCGCCGGGATTATGTCGCCGGAAATGGACCCTTACTGGCTGCTGAAAGAGCTGGATCAATTCCCGACGCGTCCGCAGGACCGCTTTGCTATCAGCGAAGAAGATAAACGTATCTACCGCGAAGAGTTGTTCCCGTACTGGGAAAAACGTTCGATGAAAGATTTCATCAACGGGCAGATGACGGATGAAGTAAAAGCCGCGACCAGCACGCAGATTTTCAGCATCAACCAGACGGATAAAGGCCAGGGGCACATTATTATTGATTACCCACGCCTGCTGAATCACGGGCTGGGGGAGCTGGTGGCACAGATGCAGCAACATTGTCAGCAACAGCCGGAGAATCACTTTTATCAGGCAGCGCTGTTACTGCTGGAAGCCTCGCAGAAACATATTTTGCGTTACGCCGAACTGGCGGAAACGATGGCGGCAAGCTGCACTGATGGCCAGCGTCGCGAAGAACTGCTGACTATTGCGGAGATCTCCCGCCATAACGCCGAACATAAGCCGCAGACGTTCTGGCAGGCGTGCCAGTTATTCTGGTACATGAACATCATTCTGCAATACGAATCCAACGCCAGTTCGCTGTCTTTAGGGCGCTTCGACCAGTATATGTTGCCGTTCTATCAGGCATCATTAACCCAGGGCGAAGATCCGGCGTTCCTGAAAGAACTGCTCGAATCTTTATGGGTGAAATGCAACGACATCGTGCTGTTGCGCTCCACCAGCAGCGCGCGCTATTTCGCCGGTTTCCCGACCGGCTATACCGCGCTGCTCGGCGGGTTAACCGAAAACGGACGTAGCGCGGTGAACGTGCTTTCGTTCCTTTGCCTCGATGCCTATCAAAGCGTGCAATTACCGCAACCGAACCTGGGGGTGCGCACTAACGCCTTGATCGACACGCCGTTCCTGATGAAAACCGCCGAAACCATTCGCCTCGGCACCGGTATTCCGCAAATCTTTAACGATGAAGTAGTGGTGCCAGCGTTCCTCAACCGTGGCGTTTCGCTGGAAGATGCACGCGACTATTCCGTAGTGGGCTGTGTGGAATTATCTATTCCCGGCAGAACCTACGGCTTGCATGACATCGCGATGTTTAATCTGCTGAAAGTGATGGAAATCTGCCTGCATGAAAATGAAGGCAATGCTGCGCTGACTTATGAAGGTTTACTGGAGCAGATCCGCGCCAAGATCAGCCACTACATCACCCTGATGGTTGAGGGCAGCAATATTTGCGATATCGGTCACCGTGACTGGGCACCTGTACCGCTGCTCTCATCGTTTATCAGCGATTGTCTGGAAAAAGGCCGCGATATTACCGATGGCGGTGCGCGTTATAACTTCTCCGGCGTACAGGGGATCGGTATCGCCAACCTGAGCGATTCTCTCCATGCGTTGAAAGGTATGGTTTTTGAGCAACAGCGTTTAAGTTTTGACGAATTGCTGTCGGTATTAAAAGCCAACTTCGCAACGCCAGAAGGCGAAAAAGTCCGTGCTCGCTTAATTAACCGCTTCGAGAAATACGGTAACGATATCGACGAGGTGGATAACATCAGCGCCGAACTGTTACGCCACTACTGCAAAGAAGTGGAAAAATACCAGAACCCGCGCGGCGGCTACTTCACGCCGGGATCGTATACCGTTTCTGCTCACGTCCCGTTGGGATCGGTGGTTGGCGCGACGCCAGACGGTCGTTTTGCCGGAGAACAGCTGGCAGACGGCGGCTTGTCACCCATGCTGGGCCAGGACGCACAAGGGCCAACGGCGGTACTGAAGTCAGTCAGTAAGCTCGATAATACGCTGCTGTCTAACGGTACGTTGCTGAACGTGAAATTCACTCCGGCGACCTTGGAAGGTGAAGCGGGATTACGCAAACTGGCCGACTTCTTACGGGCGTTTACCCAGCTTAAGTTGCAGCATATTCAGTTTAACGTGGTGAACGCCGACACGTTGCGGGAAGCGCAACAGCGCCCACAAGATTATGCCGGGCTGGTGGTGCGCGTTGCCGGATACAGCGCCTTCTTTGTCGAACTGTCGAAGGAGATCCAGGATGACATCATCCGCCGGACAGCGCATCAGCTGTAACGTTGTGGAAACGCGCCGCGATGATGTGGCGCGCATTTTCAACATTCAGCGTTATTCACTGAATGACGGCGAGGGCATTCGTACGGTGGTCTTTTTTAAAGGCTGTCCGCATCTTTGCCCGTGGTGTGCTAATCCGGAGTCGATCTCCGGCAAAATCCAGACTGTACGCAGAGAGGCGAAATGTCTGCACTGTGCGAAATGTTTGCGTGATGCGGATGAATGCCCCTCCGGTGCGTTTGAACGGATTGGTCGCGATATCAGCCTTGACGCTCTGGAACGGGAAGTGATGAAAGATGACATTTTCTTTCGCACGTCCGGCGGCGGCGTCACGCTTTCTGGCGGCGAAGTGTTAATGCAGGCGGAGTTTGCTACTCTTTTTTTACAGCGGCTTCGGTTGTGGGGTGTGTCATGCGCCATCGAAACTGCCGGAGACGCGCCAGCCAGCAAGCTGTTACCGCTGGCGAAATTGTGCGATGAAGTGTTGTTCGATTTAAAAATTATGGACGCGACTCAGGCGCGGGATGTGGTGAAGATGAACCTGCCACGCGTGCTGGAGAATCTGCGTTTGCTGGTGAGTGAGGGCGTCAACGTGATCCCGCGTTTACCGCTGATCCCTGGTTTCACGCTCAGCCGGGAGAATATGCAGCAGGCGCTGGACGTGCTGATCCCGCTGAATATCAGGCAGATCCATCTGTTACCGTTTCATCAGTACGGCGAACCGAAATACCGCCTGCTGGGGAAAACATGGTCGATGAAAGAGGTGTCTGCGCCGTCGTCAGCCGATGTGGCAACGATGCGTGAAATGGCAGAACGGGCCGGATTTCAGGTTACCGTGGGAGGTTAAAATGGCATACCTGGTGGCAGTAACCGCCTGCGTAAGCGGCGTGGCGCATACTTATATGGCGGCGGAACGGCTGGAAAAGTTGTGCCTGTTAGAGAAGTGGGGCGTCAGCATTGAAACTCAGGGCGCGCTGGGAACGGAGAATCGTTTAGCGGACGAGGATATCCGTCGGGCGGATGTTGCGCTGTTAATTACGGATATCGAGCTTGCCGGTGCTGAGCGATTTGAACATTGCCGCTATGTGCAATGCAGCATCTACGCTTTCCTGCGTGAGCCGCAGCGGGTGATGAGCGCGGTACGCAAAGTGCTTTCTGCGCCGCAGCAAACCCATCTTATTCTGGAGTAGTCGGTTTTTCTGTCAGTTGGCTGTGGTACTGCCGACGATATTCCGACGGTGAGCGTTCGGTATTTTTACGAAACAGACGGCAGAAGTAGTTGCTGTCGACAAAGCCGCAGGCGTGCGCCACTTCTTTTACCTTCAGGTCATAGCCTTTCAATAACGTCTTAGCGTGCTCCAGTCGCGTGTGATTCAGGTATTCGTTAAAACCAATGGCCCCCGTTTTTTGAAACAGGTGCGAGAGGTAATTTGGCGAAATATAGAATGCCTGTGCGACAGATTCGCGGGTAAGCGCGGAGGCATAGCGTTCGTCGATATAATCGCGAATAGCTTCGAATAGAGCCTGGCTACGTGAGGCGGTCTGGATTTGGCTGCCGAGCAAATCGCGGCAGTGGCTAAGCAGGCTGGCGACGATAAGCCTTGCCGTTTGCTGCTCCTGCGGCTGCATTTGCATTTCATTGAGCGTTTGTAGCAGAAAAGAACCAATGCGCGGGCCGCGTCGGGCGACGTGTTGCTTCGCCAGATTTTGATATTGTTTGCCATCCCATTGCACGACGCTGAAGCCGAGTTGCTGTTTGCCAAACAGCACGCTAAAGGTGGTAGCGGGTGTTTTCCATTGTGGGAAATTCCAGCCACCAGCGGCAACGTACAGCACATCGCCGGGAACTAACGTTGCTCCAGCGCCGGTATCAACAAACTCACCTTCCAGCACAATTTCCAGACGTGGAAAATCGACCTGATACGCAAGATCGGGCACCGGGCCGTTACTGCTGGCAAAGTAAATCTGGCGCAGGGACAGCGGGCCGTTGATCAGGCGGGAGAGCAGATAGCTGACGTCGTGATACATGTTATTCCCTTAGGTATGTAGACGGGAAAACAGTAACTGGCATTATGAAAAAAGGCCACCTGAAAAGTGTGGCCTGAGGGGAGTGAGATGTAAACATTGCGGCAGTATCGCATCCGGCAAATAGCGCCAGACGCGATACAAAGGTCATTTACTGATTACCTACCTGATCGCCATACGGCAGAGTGTCGTAATCGATCAGCGCATTTTTCTTGTACGGATTACCAATCCAGCGGGTGGTTTCTTTGAACTGCGGGTTCACCACTGAACGGGTTGGATCGTAACCGTCGTAAGATAAGCCCGCCAAATCTGACCAGGTGTGGATCAGTTCCGCCAGGCTGTATTTACGATCGACATCCTGTGAGAAATCACGCGGATGAGTCGCTTGCCATTTTTCCGACGTCCACAGCAGGAACGGAATGGTGTACATGTGGCGCGTCGGGTTGTCCTCATTACGCCCCTGGGTTTTATGCGGCGGCGTGTCGTAAACCTCTTCACCGTGGTCAGAGAAGTAAACCAGGAATCCGTTCGGGTCTGCCGCTTTAAAGTCTTTAATCAGGCTGGCAACCACATGATCGTTATACAGGTTAGCGTTGTCATAATCGTTATATGACTCCAGCTCTTCCGCGTTTAACCCCGGCGGGACATGATCGGTATTGCCATCAAACTTGCCCTGATTTTCCGGGTAGCGGTATTTGTATTTGATATGCGTACCCAGCAGATGAACGATGATCAGTTTCTTCGGCGCAGGGTCCTTCAGCACTTCCTGGAACGGCTTCAGCACGTTAGTGTCGTATTCACGCGCACTCTGTGTACGTTGCTGGTTCATGTAGTACTGCTTGTCGGTCTGGCGCGAAAATACCGTCAGCATGGTATTGCGGGCGGTCATCGTCTGCTGGTTGGTGATCCAGAAGGTTTTATAACCCGCCTGTTTCATCATGTTCATCAGCGACGGCTGCGTCAGATACAGATCCGGGTTCTTTTCATTGGCAAAGGTCAGCGCCTGTTGCAGGATTTCAATGGTGTACGGACGAGACGTCACCACGTTATTAAACACGGTCAGATTCGGATCGGTTTTATGCAGCGCATCCAGCTCCGGCGTGGTTTCACGCGGATAACCGTACAGACTCATGCGTCCACGCTGGGTCGACTCGCCAATCACCAGCACTAAGGTGCGCGGTTCGTTACCCGATTCATCTTTGAAATTAGCCAGCGGCGGCAGCGCATTGTTTTCGTTGAGTAATTTGGTCAGCGAGTTAAGTTGCTGGCGGTACTGGTAGTAGCCGGAAATAAATTGCCATGGTGCTGCGGGTTCCATTCGCGATGCCAGACTATCCAGCGTTTTTTCAATCGGTTTGCCTTTGATGATGGTGTTCATGGCGATCGGATGCAGAATCAAGCCATAAAGTAGGGCAAAAGAGACAACATAACGCCACGGCTTTGGAATATAGACCGGGCGCAGGCGTGTCCACAGCAGAACTGCCACCGCCGTATAGGCCAGCGCGATAAGCACAATTTTCAGGCTGAAATACTGGCTTAAATACTCGCTAGCTTCGTTGGTGTTGGTTTCGAACATCACAAACAGAACGCTCTGCGAGAACTCCTGACCGTAGATGACGTAGTAGCACAGCGCCGCCAGAGAGGCCGCCCATAGCACCACGCCGATCACTGCGGCTATAATTTTAATCCGCTTCGGAAAGAGGAATGCCGGGATCAACCACAGCGAACTGAATAACAGCGAGTCGCGAATGCCGTTAGTGCCACTATAACCACTGATGTAAATAATGGCCTGTAGCAGAGTAGAGAAAAACCAAAAGTAGAGCAGTGCCCAACCCAGGGCTTTCCAGCTAAAAAGGGGTTTAGCCTGGACTTCTGTGGAATGCATAGTAAGAACCTGTCTTGAAAAAAATATCGCCGAATGTAACGACAATTCCTTAAGGATATCTGAAGGTGTATTCAGAATTTGAATAAAATGCAGACAGAAATATATTGAAAACGAAGGTGTTAGAACAGAAGTATTTCAGAAAACCCTCGCGCAAAAGCACGAGGGTTTGCAGGAGAGGAAGATTAGCCGGTATTACGCATACCTGCCGCAATCCCGGCAATAGTGACCATTAACGCTTGTTCGACGCGAGGATCCGGCTCATGGCCTTCTTTTTCTGCCTGGCGGGAGCGGTGCAGTAACTCGGCTTGCAATACGTTCAGCGGGTCGGTGTAAATATTCCGTAGCTGAATAGACTCTGCAATCCACGGCAGATCGGCCATCAGATGGGAATCGTTGGCAATCGCCAGCACCACTTTGATGTCTTCTTCTTGCAGATTGCGTAACTCTTTACCTAACGGCCACAGTGCTTTGTCTACCAAACGTTGATCATAGTATTCCGCCAGCCACAGGTCTGCTTTGGCGAAGACCATCTCCAGCATACCGAGACGCGTCGAGAAGAATGGCCAGTCGCGGCACATAGCCTCCAGCTCGCTCTGTTTGCCATCTTCGACCACTTTTTGCAGCGCTGTTCCTGCACCCAGCCAGGCGGGGAGCATCAGGCGGTTTTGCGTCCAGGCGAAAATCCACGGAATGGCGCGTAGTGACTCGACGCCGCCGGTTGGGCGACGTTTCGCCGGACGTGAACCCAACGGCAGTTTGCCCAGTTCCTGTTCCGGCGTAGCGGAGCGGAAGTAAGGCACAAAATCTTTGTTTTCACGTACGTAGCCACGGTAGAGATCGCAGGAGATGACTGACAGTTCATCCATAATGCGACGCCAGCTCTCTTTCGGCTCAGGTGGTGGCAGCAGGTTGGCTTCCAGAATCGCCCCGGTGTACAGCGACAGGCTGCTGACGGTGATTTCTGGCAGACCATATTTAAAGCGGATCATCTCGCCCTGTTCAGTCACGCGCAGGCCACCTTTCAGGCTTCCTGGCGGTTGTGACAGCAGCGCCGCATGAGCAGGTGCGCCGCCGCGACCAATGGAACCGCCGCGACCGTGGAACAGCGTCAGCTCAATACCCGCTTTTTCGCAGGTTTTGATTAATGCATCCTGTGCCTGATATTGCGCCCAGGAAGCTGCCATCACGCCCGCATCTTTTGCTGAGTCGGAATAGCCAATCATCACCATCTGTTTGCACTGAATCAGGCCGCGATACCAGTCGATATTCAGCAGCTGGGTCATGACATCGTTGGCGTTGTTCAGGTCATCGAGGGTTTCAAACAGCGGAGCAACCGGCATCGCAAACCCGATACCCGCTTCTTTCAGCAGCAGGTGGACAGCCAGCACGTCGGACGGCGTTTTCGCCATCGAGATCACGTAGGCGGCAATGGAGCCTTGCGGCGCTTCGGCAATCACCTGGCAGGTATCGAGCACTTCGCGCGTTTCGGCGCTTGGTTGCCAGTTGCGCGGTAGAAGCGGACGTTTGGAGTTCAGTTCGCGGATCAGGAACGCCTGTTTGTCGGCTTCTGACCAGCTCTCGTAGTCGCCGATACCGAGGTAGCGGGTCAGCTCGCCCAGCGCTTCGGTATGGCGGGTGCTCTCCTGACGGATATCAATACGGACCAGCGGTACGCCGAAACATTTCACGCGGCGCAGGGTGTCGAGCAGATCGCCGTTGGCGATAATACCCATGCCACACGCCTGAAGTGACTGGTAGCAAGCGTAGAGCGGTTCCCACAGTTCTTCGTTTTGTGTCAGCAGGCCTTCTGGTTTTGGCAGTTCTTCGCCTTTCAGGCGCGCTTCCAGCCATGCCTGTGTCGCCATCAGGCGAGAACGCAGGTTTTTCATCAGATAGCGATACGGTTCTGCGGCACCCTCTTCGCCAACCAGCGCCAGCAGTTCAGGGGTGGCTTCAACCATCGACAGTTCAGAAACCAGAACCTGAATATCTTTCAGGAACAAATCGGTGGCTTTCCAGCGGCTGAGTAGCAGGACGTGACGGGTGATATCGGCAGTGACGTTCGGGTTGCCGTCGCGGTCACCGCCCATCCACGAGGTAAAACGGACCGGAACAAATTCGACGGGCAGTTTGTAGCCGAGATTCTCTTCCAGTTGTTCGTTCAGTTCGCGCAGGTAATTCGGTACGCCTTGCCACAGGCTGTTTTCTACTACGGCAAAGCCCCATTTGGCTTCATCTACCGGGCTTGGACGCAGCTTACGGATTTCATCGGTATGCCATGACTGGGCGATCAACTGGCGCAGGCGGCGCATCAGCTGGTTGTGTTCGTAGTCGGCGATATCTTTGTTATCGAGCTGTTTTAAACAGGCGTTCACTTCCACCATTTTGTGGATCAGTGTCCGACGGGTAATTTCGGTTGGGTGAGCCGTGAGGACCAGTTCCAGCGACAGCGATTCCACTGCTTTTTTTATGGTGTCTTCGCTCAGTTCCGGCTGGTTTTTCAGTTTGCGCAGGGTGCGGGCGATCACTTCCGGGTTGCTGGCAGCTTCGCCTTTCGGCGAAATGCTGTGGTATTGCTCGGCGGTGTTGGCCAGGTTCAGAAACTGACTAAACGCACGCGCAACGGGCAGCAGCTCGTCGTTCGACAAATTTTGTAAGGTGGTGAGCAACTCCTGGCGGTTAGCATCATTGCCAGCGCGTGAAGATTTGGACAACTTACGGATAGTTTCTACGCGTTCAAGAATGTGTTCTCCTAACGCATCCTTGATGGTTTCTCCCAGCACTTTGCCGAGCATACTGACATTACTACGCAATGCGGAATATTGTTCGTTCATATTACCCCAGACACCCCATCTTATCGTTTGATAGCCCTGTATCCTTCACGTCGCATTGGCGCGAATATGCTCGGGCTTTGCTTTTCGTCGTCTTTTATAAAGCCACGTAAAAGCGGTGACGTCAAATGCTGCGAAATCGCTTCAGCAAACGAATAAATAGCAGGAATTTACGCCATTAAATTCACGACGCTTTAAATAAGCGTAACTTATGGGAATGTTAAAAAATCGCCTCGAGTAACACCAAAGGTGTAGGTCGGATAAGATGCGCAAGCATCGCATCCGACATTGTTTGGCCTACGTTTTAATGCCAGCAAAAATGGTGAATTACCTGGGTTATCAGTTCGCGGGTGGGCTTGATAAACCGTGTTTCCAGATATTCATCAGGTTGATGAGCCTGATTAATTGAGCCAGGCCCCAGAACCAGCGTCGGGCATAACGTTTGAATAAACGGCGCTTCGGTACAGTAATTCACCACTTCGGTTTTTGCTCCGAGCAATTTCTCAACCACTTCAACCAGTTGATGATTCGGTGGGCATTCATAGCCAGGGATCGGCGGATGCAGCTCGTCGACCGTCAGACGACCCGGCCAATGTTCGCTCACCGGAGCCAATGCATCGTTAAGCAAACCATTAAGTTCATTGAGTGTCATGCCCGGCAGCGGACGAATATCCATATGCAACTCACAGCAAGCGCAAATACGGTTAGAAGCGTCGCCACCGTGAATATGCCCGAGGTTGAGCGTGGGGTATGGCACGGTAAACGCTTCGTAGTGATAACGTTCTTTCAGCTTATCGCGCAATTGCAAAATATGCCCGATGGCGTCGTGCATCAGTTCGATAGCGTTAACTCCGCGTGCTGGATCGCTGGAGTGGCCCGACTGGCCCTGAATACGGATGGCGTTAGAGATATGACCTTTATGTGCGCGTACCGGTTGTAGTGACGTCGGTTCGCCAATGATGGCGCAATCCGGGCGCAGGGCGGTAGTTTCGGCAAAATAACGCGCTCCGGCCATACTGGTTTCTTCATCGGCAGTCGCCAGAATGTAGAGCGGTTTTGCAAGCTTCGTGACGTCGACATCGCGTAGCGCATCAAGGATAAACGCAAAAAAGCCTTTCATGTCGGCGGTGCCTAAGCCGTAAAGCTTGCCGTCATGCTCCGTCAGTGTAAACGGATCGCGCGTCCAGCGTCCGTCATCAAATGGCACCGTATCGGTATGCCCCGCCAGCAACAAACCGCCAGCCCCCTGTCCGGTACTTGCCAGCATATTAAATTTGTTGCGAGTTCCTGGCACAGGCTGCACTTCCACATTGAAGCCTAAATCTTTAAACCAGTCCGCCAGCAGAGTGATTAAATCTGCATTGCTTTGATCGAGTGCCTCTTCCGTGGCGCTTATTGAAGGTGTGGCAATCAGAGCACGGTAAATCTCGATAAATGGCGGTAATTTGTTTTTCATTGTTGACACACCTCTGGTCATGATAGTATCAATATTCATGCAGTATTTATGAATAAAAATACACTAACGTTGAGCGTAATAAAACCCACCAGCCGTAAGGTGAATGTTTTACGTTTAACCTGGCAACCAGACATAAGAAGGTGAATAGCCCCGATGTTGAATACGCTGATTGTGGGTGCCAGCGGCTACGCTGGCGCAGAGCTAGTGACCTATGTAAATCGCCATCCGCATATGAACATAACCGCTTTGACTGTTTCAGCGCAAAGCAATGATGCGGGAAAGTTAATCTCCGATTTGCATCCGCAGCTAAAAGGCATCGTTGATCTGCCGTTGCAGCCGATGTCGGATATCAGCGAGTTTAGCCCAGGGGTGGACGTGGTGTTTCTCGCCACCGCCCATGAAGTTAGCCACGATTTAGCGCCGCAATTTCTTGAAGCCGGCTGCGTGGTGTTCGACCTTTCCGGCGCGTTTCGTGTTAACGACGCCACCTTCTATGAAAAATATTACGGCTTTACCCATCAGTATCCGGAACTGCTGGAACAGGCAGCCTACGGTCTGGCCGAGTGGTGCGGTAATAAATTAAAAGAAGCGAACTTGATTGCCGTGCCAGGCTGTTATCCGACGGCGGCACAGCTGGCGCTGAAACCGTTGATTGATGCCGATATTCTTGACCTCAATCAGTGGCCGGTAATCAACGCTACCAGCGGCGTGAGCGGTGCAGGACGTAAGGCAGCGATTTCAAATAGTTTTTGTGAAGTTAGCCTGCAACCGTATGGCGTCTTTACCCATCGCCATCAACCAGAGATCGCCACACACCTCGGTGCTGACGTTATCTTCACCCCACATCTGGGCAATTTCCCGCGCGGCATTCTCGAAACTATTACCTGCCGCCTGAAATCGGGTGTGACCCAGGCGCAAGTCGCGCAAGTGTTACAGCAGGCGTATGCCCATAAACCGCTGGTGCGGCTGTATGACAAAGGCGTTCCGGCGCTGAAAAATGTCGTTGGGCTGCCATTTTGCGATATCGGGTTTGCCGTTCAGGGCGAGCATCTGATTATTGTGGCGACCGAAGACAACTTACTGAAAGGCGCGGCGGCACAAGCGGTACAGTGCGCCAATATACGTTTCGGCTATGCGGAAACGCAGTCTCTTATTTAAGGGTGCAATGATGAATCCATTAATTATCAAACTGGGCGGCGTACTGCTGGATAGTGAAGAGGCGCTGGAACGTCTGTTTAGCGCCCTGGTGAATTATCGTGAGTCACATCAGCGTCCGCTGGTGATTGTCCACGGTGGCGGCTGCGTGGTGGATGAGTTGATGAAAGGGCTGAATCTGCCGGTGAAAAAGAAAAACGGCCTGCGGGTGACGCCAGCGGATCAGATAAACATTATCACCGGAGCACTGGCGGGAACGGCAAATAAAACCCTGCTGGCATGGGCGAAGAAACATCAGATTGCGGCCGTAGGTTTGTTTCTCGGTGACGGCGACAGCGTCAAAGTGATCCAGCTTGATGAAGAGTTAGGCCATGTTGGACTGGCGCAGCCAGGTTCGCCTAAGCTTATCAATACATTGCTGGAAAACGGTTATCTGCCGGTGGTCAGCTCCATTGGCGTAACAGACGAAGGGCAACTGATGAACGTCAATGCCGACCAGGCGGCGACGGCGCTGGCGGCAACGCTGGGCGCGGATCTGATTTTGCTCTCCGACGTCAGTGGCATTCTCGACGGCAAAGGGCAACGCATTGCCGAAATGACCGCCGCGAAAGCAGAACAACTGATTGAGCAGGGCATTATTACTGACGGCATGATAGTGAAAGTGAACGCGGCGCTGGATGCTGCGCGCACGCTGGGCCGCCCGGTGGATATCGCCTCCTGGCGTCATGCGGAACAGCTTCCGGCACTGTTTAACGGTATGCCGATGGGTACGCGGATTTTAGCTTAAGTTTTGTTGGCCGGAGGCGCAGCTTTCCGGCATTGAATTTCAAAATAAGGAAACAGAGTTATGGCACTTTGGGGCGGGCGTTTTACCCAGGCAGCAGATCAACGGTTCAAACAATTCAACGACTCACTGCGCTTTGATTACCGTCTGGCGGAGCAGGATATTGTTGGCTCTGTGGCCTGGTCCAAAGCCCTGGTAACGGTCGGCGTGTTAACCGCAGAAGAGCAGGCGCAACTGGAAGAGGCGCTGAACGTGCTGCTGGAAGATGTTCGCGCCAGGCCACAACAAATCCTTGAAAGCGACGCCGAAGATATCCATAGCTGGGTGGAAGGCAAACTGATCGACAAAGTGGGTCAGTTAGGCAAAAAACTGCACACCGGGCGTAGCCGTAATGATCAGGTAGCGACTGACCTGAAACTGTGGTGCAAAGATACCGTTAGCGAGTTGATGACGGCTAACCGGCAGCTGCAATCGGCGCTGGTGGAAACCGCACAAGGCAATCAGGACGCGGTAATGCCAGGTTACACCCACCTGCAACGTGCTCAACCGGTGACGTTCGCGCACTGGTGCCTGGCTTACGTGGAGATGCTGGCGCGTGATGAAAGCCGCTTGCAGGATGCGCTTAAGCGTCTGGATGTCAGTCCGTTAGGCTGTGGCGCGCTGGCGGGAACGGCTTATGAAATCGACCGTGAACAGTTAGCTGGCTGGCTGGGCTTTGCTTCAGCGACCCGTAACAGTCTCGACAGCGTTTCTGACCGTGACCACGTGCTGGAACTGCTTTCTGCTGCCGCTATCGGCATGGTGCATCTGTCGCGTTTTGCTGAAGATCTGATTTTCTTTAACACCGGCGAAGCGGGGTTTGTCGAGCTTTCTGACCGTGTGACTTCCGGTTCATCATTAATGCCGCAGAAGAAAAACCCGGATGCGCTGGAGCTGATTCGCGGTAAATGCGGTCGTGTGCAGGGCGCGTTAACCGGCATGATGATGACGCTGAAAGGTTTGCCGCTGGCTTACAACAAAGATATGCAGGAAGACAAAGAAGGTCTGTTCGACGCGCTCGATACCTGGCTGGACTGCCTGCATATGGCGGCGCTGGTGCTGGATGGCATTCAGGTGAAACGTCCGCGTTGCCAGGAAGCGGCTCAGCAGGGTTACGCCAACGCCACTGAACTGGCGGATTACCTGGTGGCGAAAGGCGTACCGTTCCGCGAGGCGCACCATATTGTTGGTGAAGCGGTGGTGGAAGCCATTCGTCAGGGCAAACCGCTGGAAGAACTACCGCTCAGTGAGTTGCAGAAATTCAGTCAGGTGATTGGCGAAGATGTCTATCCGATTCTGTCGCTACAATCGTGCCTCGACAAGCGTGCGGCAAAAGGCGGCGTCTCACCGCAGCAGGTGGCGCAGGCGATTGCTTTTGCGCAGGCTCGGTTAGAGTAATTGGTTTATATTGCTCCCCTGAAAATGGGGAGCTTACCACGCCTATAAAGTAGCGACACTACGTAGGCGGACTGCCTCAGGCAGAAATTTGTCAGCATTCTGGTGACCTTAAATTTAACGCCCAACCAGAACTATTATTTGTCATATTCCTTTTTATTCTTGCGTCTTCTTTACCTTCACTCTCCCCATGAAAATCATATTTTCAATACATCTATCAATACATATTTTAATTAATTGAATATAATTAATTTCTATTGCTGTGCTCATTTTTAATGATTAATGGAGTTTGTTATGTGATTATTTAACGTGTTGTTTTAACGATGATGGTTAATTATTCAGGTGGTTTTTGAGGGTGTTTTTTCTCCTCGGCGGAAATTTTTATTTTTAATGTGATCACGGTTGAATAATCGCTCTTTCTTTCTTGTATGGTAGTAGGCATAAAATTAAGTTTGAAGCGTCTATTTACAACACAGGAGATTGCAATAATGAAAATTATTGCTGCAGATGTTTTTGTTACTTGCCCAGGACGTAATTTCGTTACGCTTAAAATAACCACTGCAAGCGGACTTTGTGGATTGGGAGATGCCACATTAAATGGTCGCGAATTGTCGGTCGCTTCTTATCTGAAAGATCATCTTTGTCCACAATTAATTGGCCGCGATGCCAGCCGTATCGAAGATATCTGGCAATTCTTTTATAAAGGTGCTTACTGGCGACGTGGCCCCGTCACGATGTCGGCCATTTCTGCCATTGATATGGCGTTGTGGGATATCAAAGCCAAAGCGGCAAATATGCCATTGTATCAACTGCTTGGTGGTGCTTCTCGTGAAGGCGTGATGGTTTATTGCCACACCACCGGGCGCACGATTGATGAAGTCCTTGAAGACTATGCAAAGCACCAGCAGATGGGCTTTAAGGCGATTCGTGTGCAGTGCGGTGTACCGGGTATGCAAACCACTTATGGCCTGGCGAAGGGCAAAGGACTGGCGTATGAACCGGCAACCAAAGGCCTGTGGCCGGAAGAGCAGTTGTGGTCTTCAGAAAAGTATCTCGATTTTACACCGAAGTTATTTGAAGCGGTGCGTAATAAGTTCGGTTTTAACGAACATCTGTTGCATGACATGCACCATCGCCTGACTCCTATCGAAGCGGCGCGCTTTGGGAAGAGCATTGAGGATTACCGCCTGTTCTGGATGGAAGATCCGACGCCTGCTGAGAACCAGGAATGTTTTCGTCTGATTCGCCAGCATACTGTGACGCCGATTGCGGTCGGTGAAGTGTTTAACAGTATCTGGGACTGCAAGCAGTTAATCGAAGAGCAGCTGATTGACTATATTCGCACGACGATTACCCATGCAGGCGGCATTACCGGGATGCGACGGATTGCCGATTTTGCATCGCTTTATCAGGTACGTACCGGTTCGCATGGCCCTTCAGATTTATCGCCTGTTTGTCATGCGGCGGCGCTGCATTTTGACCTCTGGGTGCCAAACTTTGGCGTTCAGGAGTACATGGGCTATTCCGAACAAATGCTTGAAGTCTTCCCGCATAGCTGGCGCTTCGATGAAGGTTATATGCACCCAGGCGATGAACCGGGGCTGGGTATTTCTTTCGATGAGAAACTGGCGGCGAAATATCCGTATGACCCGGCGTATCTCCCCGTCGCACGACTGGAAGATGGCACATTGTGGAACTGGTAATAACAGTTCGCTTAATTATTTTCTGAATAGTCATCAAATCGATTAATTCCGCTCAAGGAGCTAAAAATGGACGTTGATGTGTCAACCAGTGTTGCGGGTAATAAACCGCAACGGATTCGTCGTATTCAGACAGTAACGCTGGTTTTATTATTTATGGCGGGGATCGTTAATTTCCTCGACCGTTCGTCATTGAGCGTGGCAGGCGAAGCGATTCGTGGCGAGTTAGGATTATCGGCGACAGAATTTGGCGTTTTGCTTTCTGCATTTTCTCTGTCTTATGGTTTTTCACAACTCCCTTCCGGTATTTTGCTAGACCGCTTTGGCCCACGAATAGTTTTAGGCGCAGGCTTAATATTCTGGTCATTAATGCAGGCATTAACAGGAATGGTTAATTCTTTTAGCCACTTTATTTTAATGCGTATCGGTCTGGGTATTGGCGAAGCGCCATTTATGCCTGCGGGAGTAAAGTCGATCACCGACTGGTATGCGCAAAAAGAACGCGGCACGGCGCTGGGGATTTTTAACTCATCTACCGTTATCGGTCAGGCTATTGCGCCTCCTGCTCTTGTATTGATGCAGCTGGCATGGGGCTGGCGGGTAATGTTCGTCATCATCGGCGTGGCGGGGATTCTGGTTGGGATCTGTTGGTACGCGTGGTATCGCAACCGGGCGCAGTTTGTCCTGACCGACGAAGAACGGACCTATCTCTCCGCGCCGGTTAAACCGCGTCCACAATTACAATTTAGCGAGTGGCTGGCGCTGTTTAAGCATCGGACAACCTGGGGGATGATTTTAGGTTTCTCTGGCGTCAATTATACCGGTTGGCTCTACATCGCGTGGTTACCCGGTTATTTACAAGCCGAGCAAGGCTTCAGTCTGGCGAAAACCGGTTGGGTGGCGGCGATTCCTTTCCTCGCGGCGGCGGTCGGGATGTGGGTTAACGGTATTGTTGTCGATCGGCTGGCGAAAAAAGGCTACGACCTGGCGAAGACGCGTAAAACGGCTATTGTCTGCGGTTTGATGATGTCGGCATTAGGCACGTTGCTGGTCGTGCAATCCTCCTCGCCAGCCCAGGCTGTAGCGTTTATCTCAATGGCGCTGTTCTGCGTGCATTTCGCGGGAACATCTGCATGGGGACTGGTGCAGGTGATGGTGTCAGAAACAAAAGTGGCTTCCATCGCCGGGATTCAAAACTTTGGCAGTTTTGTTTTTGCTTCCTTTGCTCCGATCGTAACCGGTTGGGTAGTGGATACCACGCACTCGTTTAATCTGGCGCTGGTTATCGCGGCCTGTGTGACGTTCACCGGGGCGCTGTGTTACTTCTTTATTGTCAAAGATCGGATTGAGTAACTGTTACTATCAGGCTCTCTTGCTGTGGGTCTGTAGAATAAAAAAAAGCGGATCCTGGAGATCCGCAAAAGTTCACGTTGGCTTTAGTTATTCGAGTTGAGAAACTCTCGAAACGGGCAGTGACTTCAAGGGTTAAAAGAGGTGCCGCTCCGTTTCTGTGAGCAATTATCAGTCAGAATGCTTGATAGGGATAATCGTTCATTGCTATTCTACCTATCGCCATGAACTATCGTGGCGATGGAGGATGGATAATGAATATTCGTGATCTTGAGTACCTGGTGGCATTGGCTGAACACCGCCATTTTCGGCGTGCGGCAGATTCCTGCCACGTTAGCCAGCCGACGCTTAGCGGGCAAATTCGTAAGCTGGAAGATGAGCTGGGCGTGATGTTGCTGGAGCGGACCAGCCGTAAAGTGTTATTCACCCAGGCGGGAATGCTGCTGGTGGATCAGGCGCGTACCGTGCTGCGTGAGGTGAAAGTCCTTAAAGAGATGGCAAGCCAGCAGGGCGAGACGATGTCCGGACCGCTGCATATTGGTTTGATTCCCACGGTTGGACCGTACCTGCTACCGCATATTATCCCGATGCTGCACCAGACCTTTCCAAAGCTGGAAATGTATCTGCATGAAGCACAGACCCACCAGTTACTGGCGCAACTGGACAGCGGCAAGCTCGATTGCGTGATCCTCGCGCTGGTGAAAGAGAGCGAAGCATTCATTGAAGTGCCGTTGTTTGATGAGCCAATGTTGCTGGCTATCTATGAAGATCACCCGTGGGCGAACCGCGAATGCGTACCGATGGCCGATCTGGCAGGAGAAAAACTGCTGATGCTGGAAGATGGTCACTGTTTGCGCGATCAGGCAATGGGGTTCTGTTTTGAAGCCGGGGCGGATGAAGATACACACTTCCGCGCGACCAGCCTGGAGACGCTGCGCAACATGGTGGCGGCAGGTAGCGGGATCACTTTATTGCCAGCGCTGGCTGTGCCGCCGGAGCGCAAACGCGATGGGGTTGTTTATCTGCCGTGCATTAAGCCGGAACCACGCCGCACTATTGGCCTGGTTTATCGTCCTGGCTCACCACTGCGCAGCCGCTATGAGCAGCTGGCAGAGGCCATCCGCGCAAGAATGGATGGCCATTTCGATAAAGTGTTAAAACAGGCGGTTTAAGCCATTTAGCGCAGCTACCCGATAGGCTTCCGCCATCGTCGGGTAGTTAAAGGTGGTGTTGACGAAGTACTCAATAGTGTTGCCGCCACCTTTCTGTTCCATAATCGCCTGACCGATATGAATAATTTCGGCAGCGCGCTCGCCAAAGCAGTGAATACCCAGAATCTCTTTTGTTTCCCGATGGAACAAAATTTTCAGCGTGCCCACGTTCATGCCGACGATTTGTGCACGTGCCAGATGTTTAAACTGGGCGCGGCCCACTTCATATGGCACTTTCATCGCGGTTAGCTGCTGTTCGGTTTTGCCCACAGAGCTGATTTCCGGGATGGTGTAAATGCCGGTAGGGATATCTTCAATCAGATGTGCGTTGGCTTCACCTTTCACCAGCGCCTGCGCGGCAATGCGCCCCTGGTCATAGGCTGCCGACGCCAGGCTCGGATAACCAATCACGTCGCCCACCGCGTAAACGTGCGGCTGTGCGGTCTGATACATGCTGTTGACCTTCAGCTGTCCGCGACTGTCAGTTTCCAGCCCAATGTTCTGTAACGCCAGCGAATCAGTATTACCGGTGCGACCGTTGGCATAGAGCAGGCAGTCAGCTTTCAGTTTTTTACCCGACTTCAGATGCATGATCACACCGTCGTCACAGCCTTCGATCTTCTCGTACTCTTCGTTGTGACGAATCACTACGCCACTGTTCCAGAAGTGATAGGAGAGAGAATCTGACATCTCTTGATCGAGAAACGCCAACAGCCGATCGCGGGTGTTGATCAGATCCACTTTTACATCCATACCGCGGAAGATCGACGCATATTCACAGCCGATCACTCCAGCACCATAGATAAGTACATGGCGCGGTTCGTGGTGCATGCTAAGAATTGAGTCGCTGTCGTAAATGCGTGGATGGGTGAAATCAACATCTGTTGGATGATATGGACGAGAGCCGCAGGCAATAACAAATTTTTCAGCGGTTAGTGTTTCAACGCTGCCGTCCGGGCAATCCAGCGCCAACGTATGCTCGTCAACAAAGCGAGCGTTTCCCTGCAATATTTCACAGTGATTACGTTCGTAAAATCCCTGACGCATGCGCGTTTGTTGATTAATCACGTTATCGGCATGGTTAAGGATATCGGCAAAAGAAGAGCGGAGCAGTCGCGAATGGTCGCTGTAAAGTGGGTTTTGATTAAATTCTATAATGCGGCTGACGGCGTGACGGAGAGCTTTCGACGGGATGGTGCCCCAGTGGGTGCAACCGCCGCCAACATTTTGATAACGCTCGATAACTGCGACGCGCGCACCTTGCTTAACCAGGCCCATTGCAGCGCCTTCGCCGCCGGGGCCGGAACCTATTACTATGGCATCGTAATCGTAGGAATGTGGCATGGTAGGGCTTACCTGTTCTTATACATAAAAGCAACAGAATGGTAACATTTTATCGCGGGTAAGCCAATTGATCCCCGTCATTTATCTGGCTATATCGTGAGCGGCCTTTGCTTTGTCTGTTTCTTACTTTTGACCTGAACGTTTTATTGGATTTTTATCGACGATACTCTCCGTTTAAGCGGCAGGTTTCCGTTGTACGTAAAAGAACCGGCCAAAGAATTGCAGTAAATATGTTTTATTGCGTTACCGTTCATTCACAACACTGGAGCAATCCAGTATGTTCATTCTCTGGTATAGTGCCAGCAGTACTTTTGGCAAGGATTCAGACATCGTGATGGGCGTAAGAGCGCAACAAAAAGAAAAAACCCGCCGTTCGCTGGTGGAAGCCGCATTTAGCCAATTAAGTGCTGAACGCAGCTTCGCCAGCCTGAGTTTGCGTGAAGTGGCGCGTGAAGCGGGCATTGCTCCCACCTCTTTTTATCGGCATTTCCGCGACGTAGACGAACTGGGTCTGACCATGGTTGATGAGAGCGGTTTAATGCTACGCCAACTCATGCGCCAGGCGCGTCAGCGTATCGCCAAAGGCGGGAGTGTGATCCGCACCTCGGTCTCCACATTTATGGAGTTCATCGGTAATAATCCTAACGCCTTCCGGTTATTATTGCGGGAACGCTCCGGCACCTCCGCTGCGTTTCGTGCCGCCGTTGCGCGTGAAATTCAGCACTTCATTGCGGAACTTGCGGACTATCTGGAACTCGAAAACCATATGCCGCGTGCGTTTACTGAAGCGCAAGCCGAAGCCATGGTGACGATTGTCTTCAGTGCGGGTGCCGAGGCGTTGGACGTCGGCGTCGAACAACGTCGGCAATTAGAAGAGCGACTGGTACTGCAACTGCGAATGATTTCGAAAGGGGCTTATTACTGGTATCGCCGTGAACAAGAGAAAACCGCAATTATTCCGGGAAATGTGAAGGACGAGTAATGAAACAAGCAAATCAAGATAGAGGTACGCTGCTGCTGGCGCTGGTGGCTGGCTTATCGATTAATGGTACTTTCGCAGCGCTGTTTAGCTCCATTGTGCCATTTTCTGTATTCCCGATTATTTCCCTGGTGCTGACAGTTTACTGCCTGCATCAACGTTATCTTAATCGCACTATGCCGGTAGGCTTGCCGGGTCTGGCTGCTGCTTGTTTTATTCTTGGCGTACTGCTGTACAGCACGGTAGTTCGTGCGGAGTATCCGGATATCGGCTCTAACTTCTTCCCGGCAGTACTGTCCGTCATTATGGTGTTCTGGATTGGCGCGAAGATGCGTAACCGTAAGCAGGAAGTTGCTGAGTAATCGAAATCATGCCGGATGCTGATGCATCCGGCATGGGTTTTACTTCGCGGTCAGTAATACGCCGCACTCCATATGGTGCGTGTAGGGGAACTGATCAAACAGAGCCAGACGTTCGACCTTGTGCGTCTGACTTAATGTTTCCAGATTCTTGCATAACGTTTCCGGATTGCAGGAGATATACAGAATACGTGGATACGCCTGCACCATTTTCTCGGTTTCACCGTCCAGACCGCTGCGTGGTGGGTCGACAAAAATGGTTTCGCACTGATAACTCTTTAAATCGATCCCTTGCAGGCGGTTAAACTCGCGTACGCCATTCATCGCCTGAGTAAATTCTTCTGCCGCCATACGAATAATTTGTACGTTATCAATATGGTTAGCGGCAATGTTGTATTGCGCGGCAGCGACCGACGGCTTAGCGATTTCGGTGGCTAATACCCGATCAAAATTGCGCGCCAGTGCTAATGAAAAGTTACCGTTGCCGCAGTACAGCTCCAGTAAATCGCCTTTTGAGCCTTTGGTTACGTCCAGCGCCCATTCCAGCATCTGAATATTCATCGCCGCGTTCGGCTGGGTAAAGCTGTTTTCTACCTGACGGTAGATCATCTCTTTCCCTGCGACCGGCAGACGTTCATCGATGTAATCTTGATCCAGCTCGATTTTGGTTTTCGTTGCCCGACCAATCAGATGCACATTCAGATTCTGCGCTCGCAGTGCATCGCGCAGGGCTTCCGCTTCCTGACGCCACTCATCATCCAGCTTCTTATGGTACAGCAGGGAAACCACCGCCTGATTACTCAGCGTGGTGAGGTAATCAATCTGGAACAACTTGTGGCGCAGAACGGGATTATTACGCACACCCGCAATCATCGCCGTCATCAACTGGTTGATAAGTTCACTGGCGGCGGGGAAGCTATCCACGCGGATGCGGCTTTTGGTTTGTTGATCGAAAATGATGTGGTACAGGTCATCGCCATCGTGCCAGATGCGGAACTCCGCGCGCATCCGGTAATGACTGACCGGCGAGCGAAACACTTCCGGAACCAGGTCAGAAAACGGTGCCATCATACTTTGCAAACGTACCACTTTTTCGGCTAACTGCGCTTCATACTGTTCTGTTGGAAGGTGTTCGGGGGTCATGATGTATCCTGAAAAATTAAAGTACGCGGCGATTGTAGGGATTGCTCATCAGATGTCCAGATCTTGATGAATTCCTATTTGTGAGCTACGTCTGGACAGTAACTTGTTACAACCTGTAGCATCCACTTGCCGGTCCTGTGAGTTAATAGGGAATCCAGTGCGAATCTGGAGCTGACGCGCAGCGGTAAGGAAAGGTGCGATGATTGCGTTATGCGGACACTGCCATCCGGTGGGAAGTCATCATCTCTTAGTATCTTAGATACCCCTCCAAGCCCGAAGACCTGCCGGCTAACGTCGCATCTGGTTCTCATCATCGCGTAATATTGATGAAACCTGCGGCATCCTTCTTCTATTGTGGATGCTTTACAATGATTAAAAAAGCTTCGCTGCTGACGGCGTGTTCTGTCACAGCCTTTTCTGCTTGGGCACAGGATACCAGCCCGGATACTCTCGTCGTTACTGCTAACCGTTTTGAACAGCCGCGCAGCACTGTGCTTGCACCAACCACCGTTGTGACCCGTCAGGATATCGACCGCTGGCAGTCGACCTCGGTCAATGATGTGCTGCGCCGTCTTCCGGGCGTCGATATCACCCAAAACGGCGGTTCAGGTCAGCTCTCATCTATTTTTATTCGCGGTACAAATGCCAGTCATGTGCTGGTGTTAATTGATGGCGTCCGCCTGAATCTGGCGGGAGTGAGTGGTTCTGCCGACCTTAGCCAGTTCCCTATTGCGCTTGTCCAGCGTATTGAATATATCCGTGGACCGCGCTCCGCTGTTTATGGTTCCGATGCAATAGGCGGGGTGGTGAATATCATCACGACGCGCGATGAACCCGGAACGGAAATTTCAGCAGGGTGGGGAAGCAATAGTTATCAGAACTATGATGTCTCCACGCAGCAACAACTGGGGGATAAGACACGGGTAACGCTGTTGGGCGATTATGCCCATACTCATGGTTATGATGTTGTTGCCTATGGTAATACCGGAACGCAAGCGCAGACAGATAACGATGGTTTTTTAAGTAAAACGCTTTATGGCGCGCTGGAGCATAACTTTACTGATGCCTGGAGCGGCTTTGTGCGCGGCTATGGCTATGATAACCGTACCAATTATGACGCGTATTATTCTCCCGGCTCACCGTTGCTCGATACCCGTAAACTCTATAGCCAAAGTTGGGACGCCGGGCTGCGCTATAACGGCGAACTGATTAAATCACAACTCATTACCAGCTATAGCCATAGCAAAGATTACAACTACGATCCCCATTATGGTCGTTATGATTCGTCCGCGACGCTGGATGAGATGAAGCAATACACCGTCCAGTGGGCAAACAATGTCATCGTTGGTCACGGTAGTATTGGTGCGGGTGTCGACTGGCAGAAACAGACTACGACGCCGGGTACTGGTTATGTTGAGGATGGATATGATCAACGTAATACCGGCATCTATCTGACCGGGCTGCAACAAGTCGGCGATTTTACCTTTGAAGGCGCAGCACGCAGCGACGATAACTCACAGTTTGGTCGTCATGGAACCTGGCAAACGAGTGCCGGTTGGGAATTCATCGAAGGCTATCGTTTTATCGCTTCTTATGGCACGTCGTACAAGGCACCTAATCTTGGGCAACTGTATGGTTTCTACGGAAATCCGAATCTGGACCCGGAGAAAAGCAAACAGTGGGAAGGCGCGTTTGAAGGCTTAACCGCTGGGGTGAACTGGCGTATTTCCGGATATCGTAACGATGTCAGTGATTTGATCGATTATGATGATCACACCCTGAAATATTACAACGAAGGGAAAGCGCGGATTAAGGGGGTCGAGGCGACCGCCAATTTTGATACCGGACCACTGACGCATACTGTGAGTTATGATTATGTCGATGCGCGTAATGCGATTACCGACGTGCCGTTGTTACGCCGTGCTAAACAGCAGGTGAAATACCAGCTCGACTGGCAATTGTATGACTTCGACTGGGGTATTACTTATCAGTATTTAGGCACTCGCTATGATAAGGATTACTCATCTTATCCTTATCAAACCGTTAAAATGGGCGGTGTGAGCTTGTGGGATCTTGCGGTTGCGTATCCGGTCACCTCTCATCTGACAGTTCGTGGTAAAATAGCCAACCTGTTCGACAAAGATTATGAGACAGTCTATGGCTACCAAACTGCAGGACGGGAATACACCTTGTCTGGCAGCTACACCTTCTGAACCACGTCCCACCGTGCTGGTGTTTGACTCCGGCGTCGGTGGGTTGTCGGTCTATGACGAGATCCGGCATCTCTTACCGGATCTCCATTACATTTATGCTTTCGATAACGTCGCTTTCCCGTATGGCGAAAAAAGCGAAGCGTTTATTGTTGAGCGAGTGGTGGCAATTGTCACCGCAGTGCAAAAACGTTATCCCCTTGCGCTGGCTGTGGTCGCTTGCAACACCGCCAGCACCGTTTCACTTCCTGCATTACGCGAAAAGTTCGACTTCCCGGTTGTTGGTGTCGTGCCAGCGATTAAACCTGCTGCACGTCTGACGGCAAATGGCATTGTCGGATTACTGGCAACCCGCGGAACTGTTAAACGTTCTTATACTCATGAGCTGATCGCGCGTTTCGCTAATGAATGCCAGATAGAAATGCTGGGCTCGGCAGAGATGGTTGAGTTGGCTGAAGCGAAGCTGCATGGCGAAGATGTTTCTCTGGATGCACTAAAACGTATCCTACGCCCGTGGTTAAGAATGAAAGAGCCGCCAGATACCGTTGTATTGGGGTGTACCCATTTCCCTCTACTACAAGAAGAACTCTTACAGGTGCTGCCAGAGGGAACCCGGCTGGTGGATTCTGGCGCAGCGATTGCTCGCCGAACGGCCTGGCTGTTAGAACATGAAGCCCCGGATGCAAAATCTGCCGATGCGAATATTGCCTTTTGTATGGCAATGACGCCAGAAGCTGAACAATTATTGCCCGTTTTACAGCGTTACGGCTTCGAAACGCTCGAAAAACTGGCAGTTTTAGGCTGATTTGGTTGAATGTTGCGCGGTCGGAAAATTATTTTAAATTTCCTCTTGTCAGGCCGGAATAACTCCCTATAATGCGCCACCACTGACACGGAACAACGGCAAACACGCCGCCGGGTCAGCGGGGTTCTCCTGAGAATCTCAACAGAGAAAAGCAAAAAAATGCTTGACTCTGTAGCGGGAAAGCGTATTATGCACACCCCGCGCCGCTGAGAAAAAGCGAAGCGGCACTGCTCTTTAACAATTTATCAGACAATCTGTGTGGGCACTCGAAGATACGGATTCTTAACGTCGCAAGACGAAAAATGAATACCAAGTCTCAAGAGTGAACACGTAATTC